>JALQSY010000186.1 GCA_023264215.1 Candidatus Nanopelagicales bacterium | reverse complement strand
TCGTAGTCGACCTCGATCAATTCAAGGGCGTCCTTGGCGATGTAGGGGTCGTCGGCGACGACCGCCGCGACCTCCTGGCCCTGGAAGCGCACCTTGTCGGTCGCCATGACCGCCTGCGTGTCATAGGACAGCGTCGGCATCCACGCGAGGTTGCGGGCGGCCAGCGTCTCTCCGGTCATGACCAGACGGACGCCGGGGACCTCCCACGCAGCCGTCGTATCGATCGACTTGATGCGCGCATGGGCGACGGGACTGCGCAGGATTTCCATGTGCAGCATGCCCGGCAGGACGATGTCGTCGACGTAGTTGCCCTTGCCGCGGATGAAGCGGTTGTCCTCGACGCGGCGACGGCTCGCGCCCATTCCGCCGATCTTGAGTTCATCGAGTGCCATTAGGACTCCTCACGCATCTTCTCGGCGGCCCAGAGGACTGCCTTGACGATGTTCTGATAGCCGGTGCAGCGGCAGATGTTGCCGGACAGAGCCCAGCGGACGTCATCCTCCGTCGGGTTCGGGTTGCGCTCGAGCAGGGCCTTGGCGGCAAGCATCATGCCGGGAGTGCAGAAGCCGCACTGCAGGCCGTGCTCCTCCTTGAAGCCCTCCTGGATGGGGTCGAGCTGCTGGGCCGACGCCAGGCCCTCGACGGTGGTCACCTCGCGGCCGTCGGCCTGCACGGCCAGGACGGTGCAGCTCTTGGCCGGCCGGCCGTTGAGCAGGACGGTGCAGGCGCCGCAACCGGTGGTGTCGCACCCGACGTGCGTGCCGGTGAGCTGCAGGCCCTGGCGGATGAGGTGGGCCAGGAGCAGCCGCGGCTCGATGTCCAGCGTGCGCTTCTCGCCATTCACCGTGATCGTGACGCGCCGAGTGGGCACGTCGGCCGGGGGTGCCGGGGGGATCTCTTCGTACAGGCTGGTCATGTCAGGCCGCCTTCTGCTCGGACTGGGCGATGTTGGTGAGGATGCGCGTGACGAAGGTCTTGACGATCTGGCGCTTGTACGCCGCCGAGCCGCGGTGGTCGGTGCGCGGGTCGGATGCCCCGGCGACCGCCTCCGCGGCCGCCTCGATCGTGCTGGCGTCCAGCGCCTTGCCGACGAGCGCCGCGGAGATCTCGGCGTTCGCGTCGATGGTCTTGCCGCCCACGCCGGCGAGCGCGCAACCCGCGCGCTGCACGGTCGCGCCGTTCATGTCGAGGGCCACCGCCACCGACGCGGTGGCGAAGTCGCCGACGCGGCGCTCGAGCTTGAGGTAGCTGCCCGTGCGGGTGCCCTTGGCAGGCGGGATGACCGCCTCCACCGCGACCTCGTTGTAGGCGAGGGCATTGGTGAACGGCCCGAGGACGAAGTCCTTCATCGCGATCTCGCGACGCCCGTTCGGCCCCTGAGCGACCACTCGGCCATCGAGGGCGATCATGGTCGCGGCCCAGTCGCCCTGCGGATCGGCGTGGCACACCGAGCCCACGAAGGTGCCGCGCGTGCGCACGAGCGGATCGGCCACCAAGGACGCGGCCGCGGCCAGCGTGGGCTGGGTCTGCGCGATGAGGTCGGAGTACTCCAGGTCCTCATGGCGCACCAGCGCACCGATCCGCAGGGAGCCGTCCGGGTCCTGGCGGATGTAGTCCAGGCCGGGGATGTTGTTGATGTCGACGATGCGCTCGGGAGAGGCGAAGCGCAGCTTGAGCATCGGGATCAGGCTCTGTCCGCCGGCGAGGACCTTCGCCTCGCCATTGCTGCGATCGAGGATCGCGATCGCCTCGTTCACCGATGCCGGGGCGTCGTATGCGAACCGTGGTGGGTACATGGATTCCTCTCGCGTGTGCTGTCAGCCCTGGCCCTGGTCGCGCACGGCGACGGGCAGGGAGTCTGCGTCGGGGTCGGGACGGGGTTCTTGGTGCGGCGGCCACGGACCCTGGACCGGCTGGCCGGCGACCTTGAGGAACTCGGTGAACTGCGGCCACGCCCACACCGTGGGACTGGGGCCTTCCTTCGGGGAGTTCTCGATCAGGGCGTACAGGCGCGGGTTGCCGCGCTCATGCCCCGTGGATTCGACGGCCATGCGCTCTCCTCTCCCGAGCTGGAGCCAATTCGGGCAAACTACACCGGGCACGTGGCCCCGCAAGTCGAAAATGTGAAGCCGGTCACGCCCTAGTCAACTGCCAAGGTCCTCGGAGCGCTCGTCGAGGATCTCGGCCACGATCGACACCGCCACCTCCGCCGGTGATCGACCACCGAGGGGCAGGCCCGCGGGTCCGTGGACGCGGGACAGGTCGGTCACATCGCGATAGGCCAGCCAGTCGGCCCGCGACTGCTGCATCGCGGTCGAGCCCAGCGCTCCGATGTAGCCCGCGTCGCTCTCCAGTGCGGCCATGAGGCAGCGGCTGGAGGACTCCACGTCGTGGCCCATCACCACGACCGAGTCCAGCGCGCCCAGGCTCGCCGTGAGGCCGGTGACCATCTCCGGGCGCCCCTCGACGACGACCTTCCATCCCAGGAGCCGACCCTGGGCGGCCAGGGCCTCGGCGAAGGGGCCGCCGCCGGCGATGACGAGCCTGGGGATGGGGGCGAAGACCGTCAGGACCCGGCCGGGCTCGGCCTGCACCCGCGGCCCGCCGCTCTCCCGGGCCGGCTCGACGCTCAGCGCGGCGACCTCGTCGGCGTCCAGCGTGGCGTTGATCTCCACCGCCCGATGCTCGAGCAGCATCGGCCAGATATCGGACGGGAAGGTATCGGCCGGCACGAGCATGAACTCCACGGTCGATCCCTCGGCGAGCCCTGACAGCGAGGCCTCGATCGTGCTCACGGTGTGCGCGATACGCCGGCCTCGAGACAGCTGCCGTGAGGCGACATCGGCCAGCGCGCCATCGAAGGCACCCGACGCCAGCTGCCCGAGCCTGCCCCCACCCGGGGTGAACGCGACCGCATCGTTGGACACGGCCGGGGCGATCATCCAGGCGACGTCGGCTCGTGTGCCCGACCGCACGCACGCGGAGACGGCGAGGGCTACCTCGTACATGCCCGCGAGTGTATGGGCGCCCGCCGAGCTCGTGCAGCCGGTCCTCAGCGCACGCGACCGGCAAGAGTCGCCCCGAGTTCGTGCATGCGGTGCATCGCTTCCGCGACGAAGTCCTCCCGGGGGTCCCAGGTGGCGATGGCGGCGTAGGCCACTGCACCCCTGTCGGACCAGATCACGCCCATGTCGGCACGCACTCCCGCGTCTGCGCCGGTCTTGGACCACGCGCGGATCGGTCCCTCGGCGTGCGCGAGCGGATCGAGATGGAGTGGCGCTGCGACCATGCTCAGATCCACTCCGGCGATGAGCCACCGCTCGACCAGCCCAGCGCCGCCCGGAGAGATGCCCGGCACGCCATCCCCGCTCGCGGCCGCGTGGATGCGGCGAGCCACTTCCGCGAGCTCACGAGCGCTCCCTGTCGACAGCCGCGCAGGATCGGCCTCAGCGCGCTCATCGCGGACGAAGTCGTGGAGCCCGCTCACCTCGCAGCCCAGGGCACGTGCGC
>JALQSY010000185.1 GCA_023264215.1 Candidatus Nanopelagicales bacterium | reverse complement strand
CCCCCCACCGCCATGAGCTATCTGCGCTTCCTGGCGGATCTGATGGAAGTGCCGATCGCCATCGTGTCGCTGGGCGCCGATCGCGATCAGACGATCGTGGTCGAGGATCCGATCCACGGCCCCAAGCGGGCCCTGCTGAGCGTCTGAGTACTGCCGGCTGCGAGGCCCCCCTGGCCCGGGCCTGTGCCTCGAAGTCTGCCGAGACAACCGCTCCGGCCTTCATGGCGTCGCCCGTCTTCGACGATCGTCTCGAGACACCCCTGCCAACGCCCATCACATCCACACCATGACCTCTGACAGCAAGCGCTTCGACGTCGTCGGCATCGGCAACGCCATCGTCGATGTGCTGGTGCAGGCGGAGGAGGCGTTCCTCGACGACCATGGTCTTCACAAGGGCACCATGGCCCTGGTGGATGAGAGCCAGGCGGAGCGGCTTTACGCCAGCGTCGGCCCCGGCCTGGAGACCTCAGGCGGATCGGCCGCCAACACCTTGGCCGGCATCGCCCAGCTGGGCGGCAGGGCGGCCTTCATCGGCCGCGTGCGCGATGACCAGCTCGGTGCGATCTTCAGCCACGACATCCGGTCGGTGGGCGCCACCTACACCACCCCGCCTGCCGGCAGCGGGCCCTCCACCGCCCGCTGTCTGATCCTGGTCACGCCCGATGCGCAGCGCACGATGTGCACCTACCTGGGGGCCTCGGTGAACCTGGATCCGGCCGATCTGGATCTCGATCTGGTGGCCCAGGCGAAGGTGCTCTACCTGGAGGGCTATCTGTGGGACAGCGCATTGTCCACGCGCTTGAATGATCCCAAGACTGGTGCGTTTGTCGTCATTCAGCAGCGCCTGAGCGAAGAGGATTTGACCGGGCACATTCTCGAAAAAGATTCGGAAGGATGGACCCACTTGTGCCTTCCCATGCGCTACGAGCCTGAGAGGTCATTTGTCACCAGCATTGGCTGGGAAGACCCCAGGAAGGAGGCCGGTGATCTGCTGTGGCCTGAGCGGTTTGGAGAGGCCGAAGTCAAGACGCTGGAGCGGCAGCTTGGCCCTTACGCTGCTGCGGGGCAGTTGCAGCAGCGGCCTGAACCCAAAGGCGGCGGCGTCATCAAGCGCGAGTGGTGGCAGCTATGGGACGCGGCGACGTATCCGCCGATGGATTATGTGATCGCGAGCCTGGACACCGCGTACACGACGAAGACGGAGAATGATTTTAGCGCCTTGAGCATCTGGGGCGTTTTTTCCGGGGATGTTGTAGCTCAAGCGCAGAAGGCCGAGGGCCGCGAGATCGTGCGGTCGTACAATGACAAGCAGTCGCCCAAGGTCACCCAGATGGGCGGCGAGCTCGCCGGACCGGTCTTCCGTGAGGTCATGACCTATGCCCTCCAGGCGCAGCGCGTCGCGCCGATCACGCCCGCATCCCGGTCATCCCGGTAGCGTGTCGACGTGTCGATCGACCTGCGGCCCCAGACCCCGCCGGCGCCCCTGTCGCTGAGCGCGATCGCCGCCGCGTGCGGGCTGTCGACCACGGCGGGGGATGTGACCGTCACCGGCATCACCCACGATTCCCGAGCGGTGCGCCCGGGCGATCTCTTCGCCGCGCTGCCCGGTGAGCACGCGCACGGAGCGGCGTATGCGGAGCAGGCGCTCTCGCGAGGCGCGGTCGCGATCCTCACCGACGAGGACGGCGCCGAGATGGTGTCGGGCATGCCGGTCCTGCTGGCCGAGGATCCGCGCGAGGCGATGGGCGCGGTGTCCGCGGAGATCTACGGCCATCCCGCGCGCGACCTGCTGCTCATCGGCGTCACCGGCACCAACGGCAAGTCGACGACCGTGCACCTGCTCGAGGCCGGGCTGCGCGCGGCGGGGCACACGACCGGGATCATCGGCACGACCGGCGTGCGCATCGGCGATCGCGCGGTGCCCAACGAGCGCACGACGCCGGAGGCCACCGACCTGCACGCGCTGCTCGCCCACATGCGCGAGGAGGGCGTCACGGCCGTCGCGATGGAGGTGTCCAGCCACGCGCTCGTGCTCGGCCGGGTCAACGGGGTCGTCTACGACATCGCGATCTTCACCCAGCTGAGCCAGGACCACCTGGACTTCCACGGCACGATGGAGGACTACTTCGCGGCGAAGGCCTCGCTCTTCACGCCCGCGAGGTCCCGGCAGGCCGTGATCGGCGTCGACGGCATGTGGGGGCGCCGCCTCGCCGACCACTGCGAGATCCCTCAGATCACCTACGCGCTGGACCATGATGCGGACGTGGTGTGCGCGGCGGTGATCCCCAGCCCGGCCGGCCAGACCCTCACGATCCGCGATGGCGAGGACGGCGCGGCGTACGAGGTCGAGGTCGGCCTGCCCGGCCGATTCAATGCCGCCAACGCGCTCGGCGCGTGGGCGGCCCTGCGTGCCGCCGGGGTGCTGCCTCAGGCCCTCGCCACGGCGATGGCCGACGTGCGCGTGCCCGGACGCATGGAGATCATCGACGAGGGCCAGCCCTTCACCGCGATCGTGGACTACGCCCACAGCCCCGACGCGGTCGAGCGGGTGATCTCCGCGGTCCTGCCGCGCGGGCGGCGCATCGTCGTGCTCGGCTGCGGGGGAGACCGCGACCGGGAGAAGAGATTCGCCATGGGCGACGTGGCCGCCGCGGGCGCGGACATCCTCATCGTCACCGACGACAACCCCCGCTCGGAGGATCCGGGGGAGATCCGCGCGGCGATGCTCGCCGGCGCCAACTCGGTCGGCGGCGACATCCGCGAGATCGGCGACCGGCGCGAGGCCATCGCCACCGCGGTCGGGCTCGCCGAGGCCGGTGACGTGCTGCTGGTGCTCGGCAAGGGCCACGAGCCCGGCCAGGAGGTGGCCGGCGTCGTGACGCCCTTCGATGATCGTGATGAACTGCGCGCGGCCCTGCGCGCGCGACTGGGCGGGGGCGGCGCATGATCCCCATGACCCTCGCGGAGGTCGCGGGTGTCGTCGGCGGGCGCCTGGCCGACGCCGACCCCGACATCGTCGTCACCGTCGCGGCCAGCGATGACCGCGACTGCGTGCCCGGCACGCTCTTCGCCGCCATCCGCGGCGAGCGCGTGGACGGCCACGACTTCATCGAGTCAGCGCGCGAGCGCGGTGCGGTCGCGTGCCTGACCACGCGCCCGGTCGGTTCGCCCGCGGTCGTGGTCGACGATGTCGTCGCCGCGCTCGGTGCGCTCGCGTCGTACGTCATCCAGCGCCTGCCTGGCACGCTGGTGCTCGGCCTGACGGGCTCGAGCGGCAAGACCACGACCAAGGACCTGCTCGCGGCGATCCTCGCCCCGCACGGGGAGACCGTCGCGCCGCGCGGCTCCTTCAACTCCGAGGTCGGCCTGCCGCTCACGGTCCTGTCGTGCACGACGCGCACGCGCTACCTCGTGCTCGAGATGGGCATGCGCGGCCGCGGGCACATCGCCTACCTGTGCCGGATCGCCCATCCGCGCATCGCCGGGGTCATCAACGTCGGGTCGGCGCACATCGAGCTC
>JALQSY010000184.1 GCA_023264215.1 Candidatus Nanopelagicales bacterium | reverse complement strand
AGCTGCTCGGCGATCGCGCGAATGGCCTGCGAGGCCGGCGCCTCGGGATCGCTGAGCACGAGCGGGTGACCGGAGTCGCCGCCCTCGCGCAGCTTGACGTCGAAGGGAATCTTGCCGAGCAGCGGCACGGACGTTCCGAGCACCTCGGTGAGCTGCTCGGCGACGAGCGAGCCGCCGCCGATGCCGAAGAGATCCATCGGCTCTCCGCACTTCGGGCACGGGAACGAGCTCATGTTCTCGATGACGCCGGCGACCTTCTGATGTGTCTGTCCGGCCAGCATTCCCGCTCGGACGGCGACCTCGGCGGCCGCCGTTTGCGGGGTCGTGACGACAATGACCTGGGATCCCGGCAGCAGTTGGGCCGTGGAGATCGCGATGTCACCGGTGCCCGGCGGCAGATCCAGGAGGAGAACGTCGAGGTCGCCCCACCAGACGTCGGCGAGGAACTGCTGGAGCGCGCGGTGCAGCATCGGACCGCGGAACGCCACGGGTTCGGCGGACCCACCGGGCTTGAACGGCAGGATCGAGATGGCGCGGACGCCGAAGGCCTCGGGGGGCATGATCATCCCCTCGACCACGGTGGGAGCCGTCGTGAGTCCGAGCAGCCCGGGGATCGAGTGACCGTAGATGTCGGCGTCGACGATCCCGACCGTGAATCCTTGCGCGGCCATCGCCACGCCGAGGTTGGCCGTCAGTGACGACTTGCCGACGCCTCCCTTGCCCGACGTGATGGCGTAGACATGGGTCCGCGAGCCCGGGTCGGCGAAGGGGATGGACTTCTCCTCCTGCCCGCCCCTAAGGGTGCGACGCAGCTGAGCCCGCTGATCGTCGTTCATCACGTCCAGCTCGACGTCCACGTGGCGGACGCCCGGGACAGAGCCCACCGCGATCGTCACCCGCTGGGTGATCGTGTCGCGCATGGGGCAGCCGGAGACGGTGAGGTAGATGGCGACCTTGACCCGGTCGCCCTCGATGTCGACGGACTTCACCATGCCGAGGTCGGTGATCGGCCGGTGGATCTCGGGGTCTTCCACCCGTGCCAGGGCAGCGTCGACCAGGGAACGATCGATGGAGGTCATGCCCCGATGCTAGGCCCCTGGCCCGGGTCGCGCGCGGCCTGCTCGTCCTGCAGCCGGCCGGCGATGTCCTCGGCGAGGTCTCGCAGCTCCGCGCGCAGGTAGTCGCGGGTCGCGACCTCGCCCAGCGCCATGCGCAGGGCAGCGATCTCGCGTGCGAGGTACTCGGTGTCCGCCACGAGGCGGTCGGTCATCTCCCTGTCCTCGAGGTACTGCACCTTGTCGCGATCGGCCTGGCGGTTTTGCGCCAGCAGGATCAGCGGGGCGGCGTACGAGGCCTGCAGCGACAGCAGCAGGGTCAGGAAGATGAAGGGGTAGGGATCGGGCTTGAGGTCGTCCGGAGCGAAGATGTTCCACAGCAGCCACGAGACGATCACCGCTGTCATCCAGGCGATGAACTTCCAGGATCCGATGAAGCGGGCGATGCGCTCGGACAGTCGACCCCACTGCTCGGGATCGTACGACGGGCCGCGCAGGCGGCCGCGGTCCAAGGGCTGGTCCATCCGCAACTCCGGACGGCGACGCGACGGGCTCATCGCGCACCTCCGTTGTCACGCCAGTCCGCGGGGAGCATGTGATCGATGAGGTCGTCGACGGTCACGGCCCCCAGGAGATGGTCGTCGGCGTCGACGACGGGCAGGGAGACGAGGTTGTACGTCGCGAAGTAGCGGGCGACGGTGGCCACGTCTGTCTCGGGCGAGATGGGCTCGAGCGTGGTGTCGAGGATCCCCGAGACCAGGGCCGCGGGCGGCTCGCGGAGCATCCGCTGGAAGTGGCAGGTGCCGAGGTAGCGCCCTGTCGGGGTATCCGTGGGGGCGCGCGTGACGTAGACCTGGGCCGCGAGGGACGGGGCGAGTTCCGGGCTGCGCACGCGTGCCAGCGCTTCGGCGACCGTCGCGTCCGCGGGGAGGATCACCGGCTCCGTCGTCATCATGCCGCCGGCGGTGTAGTCGCCGTAGACCAGGAGCCGCCGGATGTCCTCGGCCTCGTCGGGCTCCATGCGCTCGAGGAGGTCCTGGGCCTGCTCGGGTGGAAGCTCCGAGATGAGGTCGGCAGCGTCGTCGGGATCCATCTCCTCGAGGACGTCTGCTGCTCGCTCCATGTCGAGGGACTGCATGATGGCGACCTGCTCGTCCTCGGGAAGTTCCTCGAGCACATCTGCAAGCCGGTCGTCGTCGAGTTCGCGGGCGACCTCGATGCGTCGCTTCGCGGGCATGTCCTGCAGGGCGAGTGCGACGTCGGGCGCGCGAAGCCCGTCGAGGGTCGCGATGAGATTCTCGGCGCCCTGCTCCTGCGGGAGCGTGAGACCGTCCACGGCCGCCCAGTCCACGATCCGGGTCTGGCCCTTGCGACGCAGGCCGCCGCCCTCGCGGATGAACAACTGTGTCACGTGCCAGTCGCGGCTGGGGCGCTGCTCGATCGCCAGGTCCACGATGGTGACGGTCTCCGGCGTGGAGGAGCGCGCCGGATCGATCAGGGTGACGCGCCGGTCGAGGAGCTCGCCGAGTGCCAGGGTCTCGCCGGCGCGCTGCTGGAACCTGCGGAGGTTGACCACGCCGCTCACGACGACCTGGCCGCTGTCGATGGCTGTCACGCGCGACATCGGCACGAAGATGCGGCGTCGTCCGACGACCTCCACCACGAGCCCCACGACCCGCGGTGGCTGCGAGTCGGTCCGCAGGGCCACCACCACGTCGCGAACCCGCCCCACCTGGTCGGCCTTGGGGTCGAAGACCTCGGCGCGCGCGAGGCGAGCGACGAAGACGCGGCTGGGAGAGGTCACGCGGCCCAAGGGTACTCCGGCTGCGGGCATCTTCGGACCACGCGGCTGCGATGGCCGATGGCCGCTTCAGGGTGCGCGGGTAGGGTCCTGCCATGACGTCGACCTCCGTGACATCCGGCGGCGCTGCAGGCCAGCCCAGGGCTGCTCGCTCGCGACGCTCCAACCTCGCAGTCCCCGGTTCCAGTCCCAAGATGCTCGACAAGGCTCGCGGTCTGCCCGTGGACCAGGTGTTCATGGACATCGAGGACGCAGTCGCCCCCCTGGCGAAGCCGGAGGCGCGCAAGAACATCGTCGCGGCGCTCAACGAGGGGGGCTATGACGGCAAGGTGCGCGCGGTGCGCGTGAACGACTGGACCACCGAGTGGACCTATGCCGATGTCGTCGAGGTCGTCGAGGGCGCTGGCCCCAATCTGGACTGCATCATGCTGCCGAAGGTGCAGACGCCTGAGCAGGTCGTCGCACTCGACCTGCTGCTCACCCAGATCGAGAAGGCCAATGGATTCGAGGTCGGCCGCATCGGCATCGAGGCGCAGGTCGAGGACGCGTTGCAGACCTCGAAGATCGTGTGGGACGTGCTGCGTGCCGAGGTCAACAAGAAGGCCGCTGCCCTGCCGGACGGGGGGCGCTGATGCACATCATCTCCCTCGACATCGAAAACGTGATGCGGATC
>JALQSY010000183.1 GCA_023264215.1 Candidatus Nanopelagicales bacterium | reverse complement strand
GTTTGGCCATGTGGTGGAGGGTAGGGGCGACGGTGCGACGGGTCAACCACGTTCAGCGGTGGCTGGGCCTGCAGATGGCCCGGGGGAAGGGCGTGACGCGCGCGGCGGATCAGGCGTGGGACGTGGTGGGCCCGGCCGGCCTCGAACCGACGACCCCTTCCTTGTAAGGGAAGTGCTCTACCAACTGAGCTACAGGCCCGACGGACGAGGCTAGCGGCGATAGCCTCCGGGGATGACCTCGGCCTCGACTCTCGCGCAGGTGATCGCCTTCCTCGAGCGTCGCTACCCGCCGAGCAGCGCGGAACCGTGGGATGCGGTCGGCCTGGTCTGCGGTGACCCCGCATCGGTCGTTCGCCGGATCCTGTGGGCAGTCGATCCGGTGGAGTCCGTCGTCGACGAGGCCATCGGCGCTGATGTCGACCTCATCGTCACGCACCATCCCCTGTTCCTCTCGGGAGTGCACTCGGTGGCTGCGACCACGGCCAAGGGCCGCGTGGTGCACCGCCTTATATCCGCCGGTATCGCGCTGTACTGCGCCCACACCAATGCCGACGTCGCCGATCCTGGGGTGTCGGACGCGCTTGCCGAGGCCGTCGGGGTCGGGCTCACCCGGCCCGTCATCCCGGCCCCGGGCGATCCGGTCGACACGATCATCACCATGGTGCCCAGCGAGCACGCTGGCGCGGTGCGCGAGGCTCTCGCGGCGGCAGGGGCGGGCGTCGTGGGCGACTACGCCGCGTGCTCGTTCGAAGCCCCTGGCACGGGGCGCTTCCGCGCCGGTGTCGATGCCAACCCAGCGATCGGACTCCCGGGCCAGGACAACGAGGTCGCGGAGGTCCGACTCGAGATGCCGCTGCCACGATCACGTCGTAGCCAGGTGGTGTCCGCGCTCCGCGCAGCGCACCCCTACGAGGAGCCCGCATTCGAGATCTCCGAGCGCGCGAGCTTGCCGGCCTCCTGCGGGCTCGGTCGCATCGGCGAGCTCGGCGCGGAGGTCTCCTTGCGCGAATTCGCTCAGGCTGTCGCGATCGCGCTGCCGGTCACGCATCACGGGGTCCGGGTGGCGGGTGACCCGGATCGCCGGGTGCGCCGCGTCGCCGTATGCGGTGGCTCCGGGGACTCCCTGCTTGCCGTAGCGAGCAAGCAGGGCGCCGATGTCCTGGTCACCGCCGACCTCAAGCACCATCGTGCGCTGGAGCATCTCGAGGATGGTGGCTGCGCCATCATCGACGTCGCCCACTGGGCCAGTGAGTGGCCGTGGCTCGGGATGGCCGCCCTTCTCCTGTCGCGGGACATGGAGGCGGAGGGGACTACGGTGGACAGCATCGTGTCCGCGGTGCCCACGGATCCGTGGGCGATGACGCTGAGGAGTGAGCCCTGAACGCCGACCCGCAGGATCAGCTGACCCTCCTCGAGGTGCAGCAGCACGATCTGGAGATCGACCGCGCGCGCCACCGCCGCGCGACCCTGCCCGAGGCCGCTCGCATGACCGAGCTCCAGGGTCGGGCGAAGGCCCTCGACGACGACATCACCCGCGCGGCCGTCGAGGTGAGCGACCTGGAGGCCGAGCAGCGCAAAGCCGACGCCGACGTCGATCTGGTCCGTCAGCGCGCGCTCAAGGATCAGGCGCTGCTCGACACGATCAACGACGCCAAGCAGCTGGCGAACCTCCAGCACGAACTGGAGTCCCTGGCCCGCCGCCAGACCGAGCTCGAGGACGTCGAACTCGAGGTGATGGAGCGACTGGACGCTGCCCAGAAGTCCCATGCGGAGCAGGTGGCTGCGCGCGAGGCGCTCGTGGCCGAGATGGACCAGGCCTCGACGGCGCTCGACAACGCACTGGCCGACCTCGCCGACGACGAGCGGATCGCCACCGAGGCCCGTGCGGCGGCCGCCGCTCGGGTCCCCGCCGACCTCTTGGCCCTGTACGACAAGCTGCGCGCCGACAACGGCGGCATCGGCGCTGCGGCGCTGCACCGAGGTCGCTGCGAGGGCTGCCGCATCGAGCTCACGCCCGTCGACCTCGGCCGCATCCGCGAGGCACCCGAGACCGAGGTCATCCGGTGCGAGGAGTGTCGCCGGATCCTGGTGCGCACGGCGGAATCCGGCCTGTGAGCCGACTGCTCATCGTCGAGGCCGACGGCGGATCGCGCGGCAATCCTGGCCCAGCCGCCTTCGGCGCGGTGGTGCGCGATGGCCAGACCGGTCGGGTGCTCGTCGAGATCGCCGAGACGATCGGGGAGGCGACCAACAACGTCGCGGAGTACCGCGGGGTCCTGGCAGGGATCGAGCACGCCCTCGCCATCGACCCCGATGCCCGCATCGAGGCGCGCCTGGACTCCAAGCTCATCGTCGAGCAGATGAGCGGCCGCTGGGCGATCAAGAACGCCGGCCTGCGCGAACTCGCCATCGCCGTCCGCAACCTGCGCGCCGACGTCACCTACACCTGGGTGCCGCGCGAGCAGAACACCGCTGCCGATCGGCTGGTCAACGAAGCCCTGGATGCGCAGTCGCGTGGAGAGACGGTCCGCATCGACCGCCGCATCGGCTCGGGCCTGCCCGATGCCGAGGACGTCGTGGGCGATGCCCTCGAGGACCGCGCCGAGGAGGAGCGTGCGGCTCATCGGCCGCACAAGATGGTGGGCTGGGCAACCGACCTCGGCACGCCCACGACGACTCTCCTTGGCCGCCACGGCGCGACGGCGCTGAGCCTGGAGAAGCGCTTCTCGGGGGCCGGTGGATTCGATGCCCCCCTCGCGCCCCTCGGCGAGCAGCAGGCCGAGGCGCTCGCCCGGGAGATCGCCGCGCGCGGAGGTGTCGATGCGATCGTCGCGTCGCCCCTGCTGCGCACGCGGCAGACGGCCGAGCGCGTGGCGCACGCCACGGGCGCGCCCATCGACATCGAGCCCGGCATCGTCGAGTGCGCCTTCGGCGAGTGGGACGGCCACACCTTCGCCGAGGTGAGCGAGCGCTGGCCGGTGGAACTCGCCGCATGGCTGGCGTCCACGGACGTCGCGCCGCCCGGGGGAGAGTCGTTCGCCGAGTGCCGCGACCGGGTCGATCGTGCCCGTCGGGATCTGCTGAGCCGCCACGCCGGCCAGCGGGTCGCTGTCATCTCCCATGTCACCCCGATCAAGCTCATGACGGGCATCTGCGTCGACGCCCCGCTGTCGAGCCTGTATCGCATGGAGCTCGCGCCTTGCTCGCTCACGACGATCGCGTGGTTCCCCGACGGCAATTCCTCGCTCTTCGGATTCGCCGAGAGCGCTCACCTGCGGGGAGTCGACCCCGGCTTCGGGGTCTAGCTCACAGTTCGTCGACCACCACGTCGATGGTCCAGGGCTTGCCGTCGCCGGCCGGGGGTTGGAGTTCGACGCGATAGCCCGCGGCGCCCAGGGCGCCGGCGAGATCATCGATGGTGCGGGAGTTCGGCTCGGCGAGCAGGCTCCGCACGAGGCGACCCTTGGTGGCCTTGTTGTGGTGGCTGACGATGGTGCGCTTGGCCCCCTTCTGCCAGAAGACGCGCGCGATC
>JALQSY010000182.1 GCA_023264215.1 Candidatus Nanopelagicales bacterium | reverse complement strand
GTCGAAGGACCGCAGCATGCGGACTCGCTCGCGCGCGACCTCGTCGGGTGCCAGGGCGGTGACCGTGGCGTAGTTCGAGGAATCCATCGTGAGCAGCAGGTCCGGATGGCCGGGCTCGAGGAACCACTCCGTGGTGATCTGACGGCCCGAGTGCGCGAGGTCATAGCCCGCTGCACGCAATGTCTGCAGCGCCCGCGGGTCAGCGTCCTCCCCGATGTGCCAGCCATCGGTGCCCGCGGAGTCGACCAGGACAGCCGCGGCCAGTCCCGCGTCGTCGACGCGCGCGCGGATCACCGCCTCGGCCATGGGCGAGCGGCAGATGTTGCCGAGGCACACGGTGGTGATGCGGTACATCAGCCCACCTCTGCCCAGAATGCATCGAACAGCCTCATGCTGTCCTGACGCTGCTGCTCAGCGCGAGCCCGCAGGGCGTCTACCTGTGGTGCTGCGACCTCCCGTGCGGTCCCGACGTCGTCGAGCATCTGCGCCAGGATCGCTGCGTCGACCTCAGGATGGAACTGCACACCCCACGCGCGTCCACGACGAAATGCGATGGGCGCATGATCCGCCTCGGCGAGCAGTTCAGCGCCCTCCGGCACCGTGAAGGCGTCGTTGTGCAGGAGCACCCATGGCGCGCGAAGCGCCTCGATGCCGGTCTCGGGCGTTTCCCAGGCGATGTGGGGCGACGCCTGGCGCGTCACCTCACCGCCGAGAGCGGCGCTGAGTATCTGCCCGCCGAAGCAGATCCCGAACATGGGCCGGTCCTGCGCGACCCAGCGGCCGACCAGGTCGCGCTCGGCCGCGATGGCGGCCGCGGCCTGGGGCGGATCATCGTCGCGGTCCATGGTGCGCGCGAGCGTCCACTCCGAACCGAGCACGATGAGCAGGTCCGCGCCATCGGCGGCATCGACTGCCAGGACGTCGTCGCGGACGAGACGGCGTACCTCGAAGCCATTGTCGGCGAGCCAGTCATCGAGGTGACCGAGCTCGGCACCCACGGTCGGGTTGGAGATCACGGCAGCGATTCGGCTCATGGCGCGCGTGAGCCTACGATCTGCGACACCACGCCCGGCAGGTCGGGGCCGACCAGGTCAGGTGCGGAGAAGATCTGCGACGGCCGTCCCTCGAGTCGGGCGATCCAGGCGGTGCGCAGACCGGCCCGATGCGCGCCGTGCAGATCCCACGCGTGCGCCGCGACCATCGTGACCTGCCCGGGCGGCAGGCCCAGCGCGAGGCACCCGGCGAGGTACGCCGCCGGCGCGGGCTTCCATCGACCCAGGTCCGCGGCCGAGAGGTGACCCGCGACCAGGTCGCCGAGGCCGTGCCGGTCGAAGATCGCAGCCACCACCTCGGCGCTGCCCACGGTCAGCGTCATCGCGGGGATCCCCGCATCGGCGAGCGCCCGCAGGCCCGGCTCGACATCGGGGTGCGGCGACAACTGCGCGAACCCCTCCAGCAGGACGTCGGCATCGGCCGGTGCGAGCCTTGCGGGATCGAGTGACACGAGCGCATCGCGTGCGACCTCCGCGAAGGTCCGGCAGTCCCCGCTCGCGGCAAGGGCGAACCCGTTGCGCAGGGTGAGGGCAAACCAGCGCGGCATTGCGTCGGGCATCCCGAGCGCGTCGAACGCCGGCTGCAGACCGCGCAGGTCCAGGAGCGTCTCGTTGACATCGAGCAGCACGCCGCGCACGCGGCGACGCTACCGCGGGCGCACCGCTCCCGCGACGAGCCACGAGGATCCGCGCGCGCGCCACGTGAGCAGGAGCGCGCGGACGAGCAGGAACCAGCCGAGGGCCCACCACAGCGCGTCCAGGCTCCAGGAGTTGACCAGCACGAGCGCGGCGGCGGGCAGGAATGCGACCAGGACGAGCACCTGGGCCCAGGCGAGCCAGCGCGTGTCCCCCGCACCGATGAGCACGCCGTCGAGCGCGAAGACAACGCCGGACAGCGGTTGCAGCAGGGCCAGGACGAGCAGCGCCGAGGAGATGAGCAGTGCGACCTGCTCGTCTTCGCCGTACCAGCCCGGCAGCCAGGGGCGCAGCGCCAGGATCAGCGCACCGAGGGCGAAGCCCAGGATCACCGACCACCACACGATGCGTCGCGCGATCACCCGCGTCTGGTCGAGCGCACCCGATCCGAGCGACTTGCCGGTCAGTGCCTGACCGGCGATGGCGACGGCGTCGAGTGCGAGTGCCAGGGCGAAGAAGAGCGTGACGGTCACGTGGTACGCCGCAAGCTCCGCATCGCCGAGCCGTGCGGCGACGGCGGAGGCGATGACCAGGACGGCGCGCAGCGCGGCGGAGCGGACGAAGAGCGGCACGCCATCGCGTGCGGATCGCAGCACGCCGATCCCGCTCGGGACGATGCTCACGCCCTCGCGCCGGGCGGTGCGCAGCAGGATCGCGGCGTAGGCGACGAGGCCGAGGAGCTCTGCGAGGCCCGTCGCCGCGGCACTGCCCGCGATTCCCCAGCCGAGGCCGAAGATGAAGATGATGTCGAGGACGAGATTGGCCGCAACCATCGCCAGCGTGACGTAGAGCGTCGTGCGCGTGTCCTGAAGGCCGCGCAGCACGCCGACGGCGGCGAGCACGCCGAGGACGGCGGGGTACGAGATCGAGATGATGCGCAGGTATGTGACGCCGTACTGCGCGACATCGCTCGATGTTCCGAGTGCGGCGATGAGCGGCTCGGCCAGGATGAAGTTGACGGCGCCGATGATGATGCCGAGGCCGACACCGAGGGCCATGCCGTCGACGCCCTGGGACAGCGCGCCTGATCGGTCGCCCGCGCCGAGCAGTCGCGCCACCGCGGCCGTGGCGGCGTACGACAGGAAGATGCACAGGCCGACGACGGCGCCGAAGATCGTGGACGCTGCACCCAGGCCGGCGAGCTGCTCCGTGCCGAGCGTCCCGACGATGGCTGCATCGACGAGCAGGAAGAGCGGCTGAGCGAGCAGGGCGCCGAACGCGGGGATGGCCAACCGGGCGATGCTGCGGTCGAGGTGCCTGCGGGGTCCGGCTGATCTCCCACGTTGCCTCTGGGCATCTCCCTGGCCCTCGACTGAACCCACCGTGCGGACGCTAGCCCCCTGCCGTGCCGCACGGCCCCACGGCGGCAGAGTGAGACGACAACGGGTCGCCCGCCCCTGTTCGGGAGAATCAGCGAGGAAACCTCACTCGAACTCCCGAAAGTCGCCACTGGGCTCACGGGGGACCCGCGCGCCGGTACCTGTCCACGGCGAGCGAGGGGCACCACGGTGATCCAGGTGGGCCGGCATCGGTGGAAATCGCGTCACGCGGGGTTCACCGGGGCGTGGTGCGAGGGCCATCTCGGAGAACTTTTCCTGCACATCCCCGGGATAGCGTTACCCCACGTCAGAGGTCATCTTTGGGAAAACATGGGACGTGGTTCCCCAGGTTTTCCCCAGCCTGTGAACGGGCGGCGCGGCGAGTCTCCCCCGCTTGTCCACACACATGTCCACAGGGGTGCTGGACGGCCGGTGGCGCCGATCCCTAGGTTCAGCCGGCGGGGCAACGGTGGTCGAGGATCCACGGC
>JALQSY010000181.1:286-3604 GCA_023264215.1 Candidatus Nanopelagicales bacterium | reverse complement strand
TACGCCCCACCCTCGCCGATGATGCGCCGCGCCTGGCCCTTGCTGGCAGCCAGGCCGGAGCGCACCAGTAGCTCGACGATGTCGGGCAACCGACCGTCGCTGATCTCCGAGGGGGCAAGGAGTGCGTGCGGCACCTCGCGCAATGCGGGATCCAAAACGTCCGCGGGGATAGCGGCAAGGTCCCCCTGCCCGAAGAGCGCCTGCGCGGCCGCCTCGACCGCAGCTGTCGCCTGCTCACCGTGGACCAGGGTCGTGAGCTCCTGCGCGAGCGCACGCTGGGCCGTGCGCCGAGCGGGATCGGTGCGCGTGGCCTCGTCGAGTTCTTCGATCTCCGCGTGGTTGCGCATGCTGTAGAAGCGCAGGTACGCGGGGATGTCGCGATCGTCGGCGTTGAGCCAGAACTGGAAGAACGCGTAGGGGCTGGTCATCGCAGGGTCGAGCCACACCGTCCCGGACTCGGTCTTGCCGAACTTCGTCCCATCGGCCTTGGTGACCAGGGGTGTGGTGAGAGCGTGCACGTGCACGGACTCGACTCGGCGGATGAGGTCGACGCCTGCCGTGATGTTCCCCCACTGATCCGACCCGCCCATCTGCAGCCGGCAATCGAAGCGGCGGTAGAGCTCGAGGTAGTCGAAGGACTGCAGCAGCTGGTAGCTGAACTCGGTGTAGGAGATCCCATCTCCCGCCAGGCGTGCGGCGACCGCTTCGCGGTCGAGCATGCGATTGACGCTGAAGTGCTTGCCGATGTCACGCATGAAGGCGATGACGTCGATGTCCTTGGTCCAGTCGTAGTTGTTGACCAGGCGCGCTGCCGCGGGTCCATCGAAGTCGAAGAAGCGCGCGAGCTCATCGCGAAGGCGCGCGCCCCACTGCTCCACGACGTCGGCACGATTGAGGGTGCGCTCCCCCGATTCCTTCGGATCACCGATCAACCCGGTGGCCCCGCCCACAAGCGCCAGGGGGCGATGCCCGTGCTGCTGAAAGCGCCGGACGGTGAGGATCTGCGCGAGGTTGCCCAGGTGCAGGCTGGGCGCGGTGGGATCGAAGCCGATGTAGTAGGTGAGCGGGCCGGCGTCGAGCGCCTCGCGCAACGCCTCCAGGTCGGTGCTCTGGGCGATCAGACCGCGCCACTGCAGGTCGTCGATGAGAGCGCTCACGAGGACGCATCCTCCCGCATGGCGGTCACCGCGATGCCCCCCGGGCCCTCGGCACGGCGGATGCACGCCCACCGGTGGGCTACGGGCACGACGTACCGGTGAAGACCGCCCCCTCGAGCAGGCTGTCCTGCGGCCAGGTGAGCGTCTCGGCGGTGAGGGCGAGACGCGTGCCATCGCCGTAGACGAAGGCATCGCTCTCGAGTCGTCCCGCGGTGCTCTCGGGCGCGAACTCCTCGACGCCGTCGACGTAGGAGTAGATCGTGATGCTGCCTCCCTCGGGATCGTTCACGCTGGGGGCGGGCTCGACCTTGACCACCGCGCGACTGGCGCCCTCGATCAACTCGTAGCACCGGGTCGGCACCGCCGAGTCGGGGGACGAACCGCCGCCACAGGCCGAGACCGCGAGCGCGGCGCACAGGGCCAGCAGCGTGACCGGGACCTTCACGGTGACTCCTTCCGCCGGCGGGGCTTGGCAGAACGATAGGGGCTGACCGTCGCGTCGTCCGCGGCGAATCGCCAAGGAGTGGACGCACCCGCCCCCGCGACGCCCGTGCGGGGTGTGATCGCGTGCACCGGCAGCGGTCGCGAAGGCAGCACGAGGCGCACGCTGGCTGCCGAATCGAATAGATCCACGCCGTCATGGTCTCCGGTGAGGCCCAGTGCCGAGGTCATTCGCGCGGGTCCGCGAGCGAGGTCGCGGTCCGTGCGCGCGGAGGGGCGGCGCGCTCGCGCGATGTCGACTCCCTCGATCACCTCGCCAGCCCGAAGCAGCACGGCAGAGGCGGAGCCCTGCGCGCGCGTGACGACGTTGGCGCACCAGTGCATGCCGTAGGTGAAGTACACGTAGAGCCGGCCGGGTGGGCCGAACATCGTTGCGTTGCGCCGGCCGGGTCCGCGAAACGCATGGCTGCCGGGATCCTCGCCTTCACCTGCATAGGCCTCGACCTCGGTGATGCGCACGCTGACGCGCTCGCCATCGACCTCGCTGGTGAGGACCGCGCCGAGGAAGCGGGGCGCGATCTGCTCGACCGGATCGTTCATCCACCTGGGCGGCTCTGCCTGGGGCATGCCACAAGTGTGCGCGATGGGTGCGCGGTGGACGCATGAGCCGACAGGTGGCGGGCCGCCCGCCCACGTCCGCTCCCCCCGACGCGTCGGGAGCGGGCGACCCAGCCCGGCAGCGGCGATCGGTCCACCGCTTTCGGGCTTCACACTGTGCTCCGGGGGTACGACATCGGCTGCCCGCCAGGTCCCCAGGGACGTGGGATCCGGCGGGGTGCATGCGTTCAGGTGCGCGGGCGGCGCACCAGCATGGCGGCGCCCACTCCCGCCAGCGCGCCCAGCGCGTTGGCGAGGATGTCGCTGACCTGGAAGGACCGCAGGCCGAAGGCGCCCTGGAGCGCCTCGATCACGATGCCGTAGCCGATGACGATGGCCAGCGTCATGCCGATCCGCGGGCGGGCCTGGGCACCTATGGCCAGGCCCGCGAGGACGGCGTACGCGACGGCATGGCCGACGGTGGCCAGCACCTCCCCGAGGTCGGCGATCTCCACTCCCGGAGTGCCCCGCGGAGGAAGCAGGGAGACGATCCCGATGAGAATCGCGAGAATCAACGCGCCGATCCCCCACGCCGGGCCACCGGCCCGGAGGGCCTCAGGACAGCGCACGCGCCCAGTCGGCGTCAGCGGCGAGGACCCGGCGCAGATCGGCGAGTTGCTCGCGTACGCGAGCCGGCGCGGTGCCACCGAACGACGATCGCGATGACACCGATCCGGTGAGGGACAGGACTTCGCGCACGTCGGGTGACAGGTGGGTGCTGATCGAAGCGAGGGTCGCGTCGTCGAGGTCCCAGAGTTCGACTCCGTGTGCCTCGGCCTCCCGGACGCACGCACCGGCGATCTCATGCGCGTCGCGGAAGGGGACTCCGCGGCGCACGAGCCACTCGGCGATATCGGTGGCGAGGGCGAAGCCCTGCGGGGCCGACATCTCGATCCGCACCGTGTCGAAGGTGAGCGTGGACATCATGCCCGTGACAGCCGGGAGCACGAGAAGCAACTGGTCAACAGCGTCGAATACCGGTTCCTTGTCCTCCTGCAGGTCGCGGTTGTACGCGAAGGGCATGCCCTTGAGCGTGGCGAGGAGCCCGGTCAGGTCGCCGATG
>JALQSY010000181.1:0-276 GCA_023264215.1 Candidatus Nanopelagicales bacterium | reverse complement strand
TCGACCATCCGGTCGACCAGGCGTCGTCGAGCATCGCCCATCCGAACTCACGCGAGGTCCACAGCACGACCTCTTCACCGATCCGCGACAGGTGCACCCCGATCATCGCCGCGACGAAGAGGAACTCAGCGACCCAGTCGCGATCGCTCACCGCATCGATGGAGTTGCCCAGGGCGTCACGGAAGCCGAGTTCGGCGGCCACAGCCTGGGGATCGAGCCCCAGCGAGGATCCCGCCAACGCGCCAGCGCCCAATGGTGACAGCGCCGAACGCTCAT
>JALQSY010000180.1 GCA_023264215.1 Candidatus Nanopelagicales bacterium | reverse complement strand
GGACCTTCGCGAGGAAGTTCTGCGGCTCGTAGAAGTAGCCGAGCACCGCCTCCTTGTTGTCATTGCCCTTGGTGAACGCCTCGATGAGCGCCGCCTCCGAGCCCGTGTTGATGATCTTGAAGTTCAGGCCGTTGGCCTCGATCAGCTTCTCGCCGATCGTGGTGTATCCGGGCGGGCCCTCGTACCAGGCACCCTTGTCGCCGGACTCGGCCGTCTTGAACAGGTCCGCGTAGTCGTTGAGCTTGGTGCCGTCGGTGATGTCGGGGTACTCATCGCACATCCACTGCGGGACGTACATGCCGATCAGGCCCACGTTGCCGTTGAAGCCCACCTCGACGATGGCTCCGCGATCGACCCACTCCTGCCAGCGGCCGCCGCCCCAGTCCTCGATGATGACGTCGACGGAGCCGGCCTCCATGGCGTCGTACGTGACACCGGCCTCGTCGAGCTTGGTCTGGGTGATGTCGCAGCCGAGCTTCTCGCGGGCGACGTCGCTCAGCACCTGCGCGGAGGCGGTGTAGCCCACCCACGCGTGCATGGCCACGCCCCACGAGCCGCAGTCGGCCGGAGCCGGAGCAGCGCTCGAGTCGGCAGGCGCAGCGCTCGACTCAGCGGGTGCCGCTGACGACGAGGCCGCCTCATTGACGGAGCCACCACCGCAGGCCGCGAGGGCCAGGCCAGCAGCAGCAAGCGCGACCACGAGGCCTGCGCCCTTTCCTACTCGCTTCATTCTTCCTCCCAGGAAGGTCGATAACGCCGTCATCGTAGGCGGCTCCCCGGCCCGAAGACGGCCGAAGTCGGTAACGGATGGGTATCGCTAGTGGCGGCCCTGGGGCGATTTCTGGGGCCTACCTTGTGCAATTCGATCGAGGATGATGCCGAGGAGCACGATCGCGATACCGGCCGCCAGGCCCTTGCCGGCCAGCTCGGGCTTGGACTGTCCGACGATCACGAGGTAGCCGAGTCCGCCCGCGCCGACGAAGCCGCCGATGACGACGACGGCGAGCACGAAGATCAGGCCCTGGTTGACGCCCAGCAGGATCGATCGGCGCGACACCGGGAGCTGCACCTTGGTGATGACCTGCATGGTCGTGGAGCCCGCGGAGATCGCTGCCTCGACCGACTCCTTGGGGACCTTGCGTATGCCATCCGCCACGATGCGGATGACGACCGGAGACGCGTAGACCACGCCGAGCACGATGGCCGCGAAGCGCGTCGGGCCGAAGAGCGCGAGGACGGGGACGAGGTAGACGAAAGCGGGCATCGTCTGCCCGGCGTCGAGGAACGGTCGCAGGAACTTCTCCACCCGGGCACTGCGGCCGGACCAGACACCCAGGACGATGCCGATGAGCACCACGAAGCCCGTCGCGATCAACGTCATGGCCAGCGTCAGCATGGTGTCGTTCCACAGGCCTGTGGCCATCACCAGGGCCAGCAGGGCGAACACCAAGATGCCAACGGTGCGTCCCGCCAGGAT
Source organism: Candidatus Nanopelagicales bacterium (assembly GCA_023264215.1). The sequence continues at coordinate 2,195 of JALQSY010000180.1, read as the reverse complement.
GAAGGCCAGGAGCGTGATGGCGATGAGCGTGAGCCACCACGGGCTGTTGGCCAGGACATCCTGCAACGGGTTGAGGACCCAGATGGTGAACTGCTCGCTGCCGGTGACGGTGAGGAAGCCGAGGTTGTCGGTGATCCACTCGGATACGGCGTTGGCAGCGTCGGCCACGGGCTTGCGGAAGTCCAGGGACTCAGGGAACACCGCGAACCACAGGACATACCGGGAGAGGTAGATGGCAATGAGCGTCAGGACGGCGAAGATCGCCAGCCCGATACGCCGGCGGACCTTCACGGCATCCGCTGCGGCGTAGCCGGACTGGTCCCTGCTCACAGCCGCCGACGTCGACCGATCGAGCATCACCGCGAGCAGGACGACCGCGATGCCCGCGACGACGCCGTCACCGACATTGCGGATGGTCAGCGCCTCGATCACGGGCTTGCCGAGGCCCGGTGCGCCGATGAGCGCAGCGATGACGACGAAGGACAGCGCGGCGAGGGTCGTCTGATTGATGGCCAGGATGATCGTGCTCTTGGCCATGGGCAACTGGACCTTGGTGAGCATCTGCCACCGAGTCGAACCCGACGACTCGGCCGCCTCGATCGGCCCCTGCTTCAGGCTCTTGATCGCGAGGGCCGTGATGCGGATGCAGATGGGGATGGAGTAGATCATCGTGGCAATCGTCGCCGAGGCGATGCCGATGAGGAACACCAGCGCCAGGGGCGCAAGGTAGACCAGGGTGGGCAGGACCTGGGCGAGATCGAGCCACGGGCGCAGCACCTTCATGACACGGTCGTTCAGCCCGGCCCAGACACCGAGCGGGAGTGCGATCGCGAGCGACAGGACGACTGCTCCGATCGTCATCGCGAGGGTCTCCATGGTCAGGAGCCACATGCCGAGCATCCCGCACAGCAGGAGCAGGAACATGCTGACCAGTGCCATCCGCAGCGTCGACGTGGCGTAGACGATCAGGCCGACCAGGGCCAGCGTGCCGAACCAGCCGAGCAGCGGGATCACGTTGCCCTCTGCCGGCATGGAGATGACGCTCATGATCAACTCGATGAAGCCCTGGATGACGAGTCGGATCGGGTTGACGAAGTAGACGAAGAGCGGGCTCTCGGTACGATTGCCGCGGATCGCAGCTGCAGCGTCGCGCATGATCGCCGTGAACGGCGAGTCCGTCGCCGTCGACAGTTCCTGCGTCTGCACTCCCTTGAGCGCCGTGGCGGTAGCGATCCATACGACGAGGACGATCAGCGCCTGCACCCACCGGAGGCGAAGGACAGCCTTGAGATCCATGCTCAGTCGCCCAGTTCGGAGTCGCGGTCGCCGGCGATGAGCGAGAGCACGTCGTCGCTGCCGACGTAGCCGACGAGACTGTCGCCCTTATGCACGCGCACCGGGGGGACCGAGGCGATGATCGCCGGAGTCGCCTCCTTGATGATCGCGTCTCCCGCGAGGATCGGTCCATCACCCGCCTCGCCGTCGCGCAACGGCCGCGCGATTGTCTCCAGCGTGAGCACATGGCTCTTGGGGATGTCTCGCAGGAAGTCCTCGACGTAGGCATCGGCCGGGTGAAGCACGAGATCCATCGCGGTGCCCATCTGCACCACTGCGCCATCGCGCATGATCGCGATCCGGTCCCCGAGTTTCATGGCCTCGCTGAGGTCGTGCGTGATGAAGACCATCGTCTTGCCCAGTTCGCGATGCAGTCGGATGACCTCGTCCTGCATATCCCGCCGGATCAGCGGGTCCAGAGCACTGAACGGCTCATCGAGGAACATCACGTCGGGGTTGACGACGAGTGCACGGGCGAGGCCGACGCGCTGCTGCATGCCTCCGGAGAGCTGCTCGGGGTAGGCGGTCGCGTAGCCCGCGAGGCCGACGAGCTGGATGACCTCCTCCGCCCGGTTGTAGCGGTCGTCCTTCTTGACGCCCTGGATCTCCAGGGGATAGGCGACGTTGTCGATGACCTTGCGATGAGGCAGCAGTCCGAAGTGCTGGAACACCATGGAGAACTCGGTACGACGCAGGTGCCGCAGTTGCTTGTCATTGGCCTTGAGGATGTCCTCCCCCTCGATGATCACCTCGCCTGCGGTCGCGTCGATCAGCCGGGTGAGGCATCGCACCAGCGTGGACTTGCCCGAGCCGGACAGGCCCATCACGACGAAGACCTCGCCCTCGGCGACGTCGAAGGT
>JALQSY010000017.1 GCA_023264215.1 Candidatus Nanopelagicales bacterium | reverse complement strand
GACAAGGTCAACCTCGTCGTGTCGCTCCTCGCCAAGACCGAGTTCGGCGTCCCGCGGGTCGTGGCCCGGGTCAACCATCCCAAGAACGAATGGATGTTCAACGAGTCGTGGGGGGTCGACGTCGCGGTGTCGACTCCCCGGATGCTGTCAGCCCTGGTCGAGGAGGCCGTGAGCGTCGGCGACCTGGTTCGGCTCTTCACATTCCGCCAGGGGCAGGCCGACCTTGTGGAGATCACGCTGTCCTCCGGGTCACCGGTGTCAGGACGCCGCGTCGGATCGATGACGTGGCCCCCGGACACCGCCTTGGCCGCGATCGTCCGCGGGCCCCGGGTGATCGCGCCCACCGCCGATGACTCGCTCGAGATCGGCGACGAACTCGTCTTCGTCTGCGCCCCCGAGCAGGAGCCCGTCCTGCAGTCGATGCTCAGCGACCACGATCACGCGATCGAGCCGTCGGAGTCCTAGGTCATTCCTGCGCGGGATCCTCGGATCGGCGGCGCTCGAAGACCGGCCGGAGCACGAGATAGGTGAAGTATCCGGCCGCGATGAACAGCGGCACGCCCATGATCACCTTGGCGAAGCCCAGCGCCCCCACCCACCCCGCGAGGTAGAGGGGACCCTGGACGGCGACGCGGAGTGCGAAGAGGCCGACCCAGATCCACGACGCGGCTGCGTAGATGCGCCTGAGCTCGGGGTCGGCGCGCCAGCGAACACCCTGGCCGGTGAGAAAGCCGATGATGACCCCGATGAGAGGCCAGCCCACGAGGATGGACACCAGGAAGGCGAGCCCGTAGCCGATGTTCTGCAAGAGCCCGGGGATGAAGTAGCCCTCGCCCGTCTGGGTCCGCGAGGCGACGAACGCGGAGATCCCCACGCCGATCAGGCCGGCGATGATCTGCTGCAGGCTCTCGCGCCGGATCACCCGCCACACGGCGATCGCCGCACCGGCGCCCAGCGCGCTCCAGATCGCGACACCGAGGTCGTTGCCCGTGGCGAGATAGACCACCACGAAGACCACCGTGGGCGCACCGCTGTCGATGATCCCCCGTCGGCCGCCCAGTGCCCGGTCCAGCAGGACCCTCTCCTCGCGCACGTCGGCGGCGGTCTCGGGCACGATGGCCGGCTCGTGCTCCGGGGAACGCTCGCCCTCGTGCGAACCTCGATCCGCCCCGTCGGCATGCGTCATGCGGACTCCACCGGCTCCGGGTAGAGCTCGTAGATCGGGTTGAAGATCGTCGGGGTGCCCTGCGGGCAGGTGACCCGCCCGTGGGCCGTGATCGGCCGTCCGACCTCCACACCGGACAGTCGCCGGTGGCCGATCCACACCAGGGTGATGTGGCCGCTGCCGTCGTAGACCTCGGCCTCGAGGCTCGGCGCGGACTCGCGTGGACGCAGCGCGACCGATCGGATGACCCCGTGTACGCACACCGCCTGCCCCCGCTGGCACGACCCGATCGGCTCGGCCCCGTGCGACTCGATCTGGGCGGTGAGCTCGGTCGCCTCGACCTCGTCCTGCGAACGCGTCCAGCGCGACCAGACACCCGGCATGCCTCTCAGCGTAGCCCGCGAGGGGCCACCGGCGCCTGCACCGGGTCGACGTGCGACAGACTTCCGAGGTGACCGTCCTCCTCCTGCATGGCGCGGGATCGACAGGTGCCACCGCTCGACGCCTGCTGGGCCTGGAGGGCCAGGAGGGCATCATCGCGGTGGAGGACCGCACGGGGGACATCGACCGGGTGTGCGAGGCGCTCGCGCAGGCCACCCGGGACTTCCCGGACTGCGTGAGCATGATCGGCGTCAGCCTCGGTGCGCACGCACTCGTGCGCTGGGCTGCCGAGACCGGGTCCCGCGCTCGGCTCACGCTGGTGCTTCCCGCATGGACGCAGGATGCGCGGGACGCATCGTGGGCCACGACCCATGCCGCATCGCAGATCGAGGAGGTGGGCATCGAGGGCGTCGTCACCGCCATGCGCGAGGAGTCACCGTCGTCGGCGCTGGTGGATCTCATCGCCAGGGGCTGGGCCGACTACTCCGATGACGGACTCCGCGACTGCCTGAGGACCGCTGCGCGGGGGAAGGGACCGACAGCGCAGGAACTGGCAGCGGTGGCAGGTCCGGCGCGGGTGATCGGCTGGTACGACGATCCGTTTCATCCCGTGAAGACCGCCATCGACTGGTCCCGCGGCATCGCGCGCGCTCGGATCGGCGTCGCTGCGCGCACCGACATCAGCCTGCTCCAGTCGGCCCTGCGGGACCTCAGGTGGCCGACGGTTCCCCGGCCTGGGGCAGGCGCATAGGCAGCGCCTCGCCCATCGGCATCGCCTCCTCGCCGCGCACCACGACGATGTCCCGGAAGACCTGCTCGAGCTCCGGTGCCCCGCCGGGCGCAGCGGCCGCACCGAGGAACAGGCCGCGCAGGAACCAGCGCGGGCCGTCGACCCCGACGAAGCGGACCGGCTGGAGCGCGCCCTGACCGGGGACGCGGCCGCGCAACTCGATCCCGTGCTCTCCCTGCTGCTCCTCGATGACACCGCCCTGTCCGGTGACGGAGGCGCGCAGCTTCCCGCGCACCTCCTCCCACAGGCCCCCCGAGCGAGGCGCGGCGAATGCCTGGAGCTGCAGGCCCCCCTGGCCGAGGTTGAGGGTGATGAGGCTGACGGCGCCGGACGACTCGTCCACCTGCGCCTGCACCTGCAGTCCGTCGGTGCCCCGGATCCACAGGGAGCCGAAGTCCAGTCGCCCGTCCGGGCCCTCGACCTCGGTGATGTCCCACGGTCCGACCGTGCGCTCCGGCTCGCTCACTGACCCTCCTCGCCGCGGCGCCCCACCGTACCCGTCGAGCCGTATCCGCCCTCGCCGCGGTGGGAGTCCGGCAGGCCGGTCGCCTCGTGGAGCCTGGCCCGGGCGACCCGCTGGACGACGATCTGCGCGATGCGCTCGCCGCGGGCGAGGACGATCGGCTCGGTCGAGTCGGTGTTGAGGCAGCAGATGCGGATCTCGCCCCGGTAGCCGGCGTCGATCGTCCCCGGCGCATTGACCACCGTCAGGCCATGGCGTGCGGCGAGACCGCTGCGCGGGTGCACGAATGCGGCGTAGCCGTCGGGGAGCGCGATGGCGATCCCCGTCGGCACGACCGAGCGCTCGCCCGGGGCCAAGGTGACGTCCGTCGCCGTACACACGTCGAAGCCGGCATCGCCAGGCAGCGCATACTCCGGCATCGGCAGACCCGGGTCGAGGCGGACGACGAGCACGTCCACGTCATCGATCACGGATTCACCTCGCGTCGCCAGGCCGCGGCCCCGCCGGGACGCTCCTTGATCGCGGCTTCGATGAGGGCCGTATTGCCGTGCTCGACGAAGTGGTCGAGCGGCACCTGCAGGAACAGCGCCGCGGAGTTGACCGCCTCCGGTCCTTCGGGATCGTCCAGGCGCGCCGACCCGGCCGTGTAGATCTTGCGGCCCACGTGGCCGACGATGCTCGTGCGGATGTGCAGGACCGAGCCCACCGGGACGGGCCGCACGTAGTCCACCTCCAGGTGGACCGTCACCGCCGGCACGAGCAGCAGCCGATTGAGCACGCCCATCGCCTCGTCCATGGCCGTGGCGATGATGCCGCCGTGCGCCAGGCCCGGTGCCCCCTGGTGGAACTCGCCGACCTCGAGCCGGGACTCCATGGTCATGCCCTCTCCGGCGACCACGCGCATGTGCAGGCCCGCGGGATGATCGGCCCCGCAGCCCACGCACCAGCGGTAGTGGCTGGCCACGACGTCCCCCACAGCGGGAGCCTGCTCGTGGCGCGGCGGAATGCTCGCCCCCGGGGGTGGATACGGGCTTCGCCGGCCCCGAGCGTCGCTCACGCCCCGACCCTATCGGGGCGCGCGGAGCCCACCTGACACCCTGGAAGCGTGCGCGCGCAGGGTTCCTGGTCGGAGGGCGACGACGGAGCGCACCCCACGTATGCGGAACGCCTGCGACCGCCCCTGGCCCTGTGGATCCTCGTCGCAGGACTGTCGGCGCTCATGGGCATGGCGTACGGCGCCGCCTACGGCGCAGGGCCGGGATGGCTCGCGGGCGCGGGTATCGCCGCGCTGGGAGCGAGCTTGCTGCTGGTGACCACGACGCCGCTGCGCGTCGATGACCGCGTCGTGCGCGCCGGACGTGCGCGACTGCCACTCGCCGCGATCAGCGAGGCCATGCCCCTCGACGCGGAGGAGATGCGCCAGGCTCGTCGCCATGGGGACCCCCGCGACTACCTCGTCCTGCGGAGCTGGTCGTCGTCCCGCGGCGTGAGCATCGTCCTGGCCGACGCGCGGGATCCGCATCCCCGCTGGGTCGTCTCCTCACGCCATCCGGACAGGTTCGCCGCTGCCATCAACGCTGCACTGGCGGACCCGACCCGCGATCAGCCGCGGCATGGGTAGCCTGGGCCCATGTCGGACTCCGTGGACAAGCCCCAGCACCGCAGTCACCCGGCGCTCAAGGTGGCCGCGCCACTCATCGTCATCGCGGCGACGTGGGCGTCCAACAAGGCGATCGCGATGGGCTACTCCGCCATCACCGGCAAGGAGCCGCCGAATCCCGACGACCGGCGCGTCAGCCTCGCGCGAGCGCTCACCTGGACGATTGCCACCGCGACGACCGCCGCGGTGATCCAGATGGTCATCTACCGAGCGGTGTCGGGCAGCGACGACGACGACTAGCGACCACGACCCGGGCCCGGCCTAGGCGCAGTCGGTGCAGACGGGGCCGGCCTTGCTCTCGTGATCGAGCTGGCTGCGATGGTGCACCAGGAAGCACACGCTGCACGTGAACTCGTCGGCCTGACGCGGCAGGACGCGGACGGTGAGGCTCTCGTCCGAGAGATCCGCTCCGGGCAGCTCCAGGGTCTCGGCCAGCTCCGCCTCATCCACGTCCACAGCGGACGCAGCCTTATCGACGCGACGGGCCTTGAGCTCCTCGAGGCTGTCCTCGGCAAGTTCCTCATCGGTCTTGCGTGGTGCGTCGTAGTCGGTAGCCATTGCGGCGCGCGCTCCCCGTCCTCGAGTGGCCTGTGGTAGGCCCGGCATTGTGCCAGCCCCTTAAGGATTGTGCACCAGCCGCCTCGATCCTGCATCACGCGCCCCTCGCGACACCGTCCTGCGGTGCGCGCGAGACAATGGCCGCAAGCCGATCGCAAGAACAGGCGATGGGTCAGCGCAGATCCAGGCGGGAGCGACCATGCCACTGTACGCACTGGGCGAATTCGTCCCGGAGATCTCCCCGGAGGCCTTCGTCCACCCCGACGCGGTGATCATCGGGCGCGTCACCATCGGCCCGGAGTCGACCGTCTGGCCGGGGGCCGTGCTGCGCGGGGACCACGGACGCATCGTCGTCGGCGCCCAGACATCCATCCAGGACGGCTCGGTCGTCCACTGCACGGCGGACCTGGACACCTCCATCGGTGATCGGTGCACCGTGGGCCACCTCGCCCACCTGGAGGGATGCGAGGTGCGCGACGGGGCCCTCGTGGGCTCGGGCGCCACCGTTTTGCATCGCGCCGTGATCGGCGAGGGGGCGCTGGTCGCCGCTGCGGCGCTCGTCCCTCCGGGCGCCCACGTGCCGCCGGGCGCGCTGGCACGCGGGGTGCCGGCACGGATCGTCGAGTCAGGTGCGGATCCGGACCTGCTGCAGCATGCGGTGAGCACCTACGTGCGCAACGCCCACTGGTACGCCGCCGAGCTGCGCCGCCTGGACTAGTGCGCTGACGTCGCGAGCACCGCGACGAGTTCGTCCACGATGCCAGCGGTGCTCGCCAGGACGTAGGGAGCATTCACGGGATCGTCGTCGCCGATCACGACGGCTCCGGCCTCGCGCGCGATGAGGGCACCGGCCGCCACATCCCAGGGGTTCAACCTCGATTCGACGTAGGCGTCGGTGCGGCCGTCGGCCACCCAGCACAGGTCGATCGCCGCGGAGCCCAGGCGACGGACATCGCGCACGCGCGGAGCGACGTGCACCAGGGCCTCGGCCTGACGACGTCGCTGCTCGCTGTCGTAGCCGAAGCCGGTGGACAGCAGCGCGTGCGCCAGGTCGGTGGCCGTGGAGGCCGTCACCGGACGGTCCTGGCGCACCTCCCGGGCCCCGCCACCGAGGACGGCCTCGTAGAGCAGGTCGAGCGCGGGGGCGTGCACGACGCCCACCGCCGTCCGACCGTCGACCTCCGCGGCGATGCTCACCGACCACAGCGGCAGGCCGTAGAGGTAGTTGGTCGTCCCGTCCAGGGGGTCGATGACCCAGCGGACGCCGGAGGTGCCGATGCGCTCAGCCTCCTCCTCCCCCAGGATCCCGTCGTCCGGGCGGTCCCCCAGGATGATCGACCGCAGGAGGTCCTCCGCGGCGCGATCCATCTGGGTGACAACGTCGGTCGGGCTGGACTTGGCCGACACCTGCAGGACATCGGGCCGCTCATCGCGCAGCAGGCTTCCTGCGGCCAGGGCTGCACGCCCGGCGAGCAGGCGCAGTTCCTCGACGAGCCGTGGATCTGCCATTGCCTGCGCGCTCATGATTCCAGGGTGCCACTAGCCTCAGGGGGTGCGTCTCGCCGGGCCCTACGCCGACATCCTGCGCCAGCCTGGTGCCGCGCGATTCACCGCGGCGGCGTTCGTCGCGCGGCTACCGATCTCCATGGTCGGGCTCGGCATCGTCCTCATGGTGAGCGCCGTCCGCGGGTCGTATGCACTCGCCGGCGCGGTGGCCGCGGCGTACACGGTGAGCAGCGCCCTGCTCAACCCGCTGGGATCGCGCGCCGTGGATCGCTGGGGCCAGCGCCGTGTCGTGCGGATCCTGGTCGTTGTCCATGCGGCCGGCCTGCTCGCGCTCGCCTTCGCGACGACGCAGGGGTCCCCCGCCCTCGTTCTCGCGACCCTCGCGATCGTCTCCGGTGCAACGCAACCGGCGACCGGGGCACTGGTGAGGGCACGGTGGGCCCATCTGCTCGGCAACGATCGACGGCTGCGCACGGCCTTCGCCTTCGAGGGCGTGCTGGACGAGCTCATCTTCGTCGTCGGTCCTCCACTCGCCACATTCCTCGCGGTTGCGGTCTCGGCGCCCGCGCCCGTCGTCGTCTCGGCCCTGCTGGTCTCCCTGGGCTCGCTGCTGCTGCTGATCCAGCGTGCCTCGGAGCCACCGGCCCGCCCGGTCCACCAGGTACGACAGGGCCACCCGCTACGACGTCGCGGCGTGCCGTCCGTCCTGGTCGTCCTCCTCGCCATCGGCGCGGTCTTCGGCTCGATCGACGTGGCGACGGTCGCGCTCGCCGACGAGGCCGGACTGCGGATCGCCGCCGGCGCCATCCTCGCGGCGTACGCGGCCGGCTCCATGGCATCCGCGCTCGTCCTCGGTGCTCGCTCGTCGAAGAGCACTGACTCGGTCCTGCCCACCGTCCTGCTCGTGGCCTCCGTGGGCCTGGTGATCGTCACGCTTCCGCTCCTGCTGCGGCCGGGACTGCTGGCCCTGGGCCTGCTGGCGCTCCTCGCGGGCCTCGCGGTGTCGCCGGTGCTCATCACCGGCTTCTCCCTGGTCGAGGTGCTGGTGGAGCCCCGCGAGATCACCGAGGGGCTCTCGTGGGCGATTTCGGCCATCGGCCTGGGGGTCGCGGCGTCCGCTGCCGGCACCGGCTGGCTCGTGGACCAGGCCGGTTCGGCGGCCGGCTTCGGGCTCACCGTCGGCGCGGCCGTGGTCGTCGCGGTCGCCGCCGCCGCGGGATATAGACGGGTACGACGCGGGGTAAGCGCCCGCCCCACGTGATCGTCGGCTAACGTCTGACCTCGACGTCGCACTTCGACGTCGCCGGATATCCGCCCTAGGAGGCAGCCCTGGACACGCTGAGCCCGCGGGACATCCAGTCCCGGCTCCGCGCCGGCGCCACCGTCGCCGAGCTCGCGGAGGAATCGGGCATGTCGGTGGAGGCCATCGACCGGTTCAGCGGTCCGCCCCTTGCCGAGCGGGCCTTCATCTGCCAGCAGGCGCAGGGATGCGTCGTGCGGCCGGGCACGGACACCCTCGGCGAGCTCGTCGCGCGTGAACTGCGCTCGGATGGCCTCGCGTGGGACGCGTGGCGTCGCGCGGACGGCAGGTGGACCGTCATCGCCACGATGGGAGACGCGTCCCCGCTGTCGACCTGGCTGTACGACCCGCGTTCACGCTCCATCCAGCCCGACGATGCCGCGTCGCATCGGCTGGCCTCGGAGGACGTCGTCGTTCCCATGCCCACCGCGCGTTCGGGTGAACGCGCGAGCACGTCCACGATCGCCGTGGAGAAGCCGGAGATCGCACCCCCCGCCCCCGAGCCCGCCGCGCACGAGGACCAGTCGTCGGACGACGATGCACCGGCGGACGAGGAGGTCTCGCCGCCGGCGCCCGCGCGGGCCAAGTCCCGCAAGGGCAAGCGCGCGAGCGTGCCGCGCTGGGACGAGATCCTCTTCGGCGCCGGCCAGGGGGACAGTTGACCTAGCCGTCGCCGAAGGGCAGCGGTTCGCGTGACAGATGCTCGCGTCCGGCCTGGGATGCGGTGATGCCGCGCCGATGGTGATCACGGCACAGGACCTCGTAGGCGATCGTGCCCGCGTCCCCGCCGTCCACGTCTCCGACCACCACCTGATCGCCATCGCGCACGATGACCCCATCCAGGGTCCGCGCCTGGTGGGTGCCCCGGCGACCGCACCAGCACAGGGCTGCCACCTGCAGGACCTCGACGCGATCAGCCAGTTCGATCAGGCGAGCCGATCCGGGGAACAGGCGGGTGCGGAAGTCGGTGGTGATGCCGAAGGCATACACGTCGATGCCGAACTCATCGACGATGTCAGCGAGCTGCTCGATCTGCTCCGCCGTGTAGAACTGGGCCTCATCGCAGATGAGGTAGTCCAGCCGCCCACCCGACGACAGGTGATCGACCACCACCTTGCGCAGATCGACGCTCGGCTCGACCTCGATGGCATCGACCCGCAGGCCCAGTCGGCTGGACAGCACCGACGTCCCCGCGCGGTCCATCTGCGTGAAGACCAGGCCCGCCCTCCCGCGCGACGAGTGGTTGTGGTCGGTCTGCAGGGCGAGGGTGGACTTGCCGCAGTCCATGGTGCCGGAGAAGAAGACGAGCTCAGCCATGTCCACTCCCCGATGCCGCCAGGAGCGGGATGCGCATCTCCACCTCGCTGATGGACCCATGCTGGCCGCGAAGCCCCGACACCAGGGAATCGACCGCGCTCGCCAGGACCGTGTTGGCGCGCGCCAGGACGACGATGTCGCCGATCCGACCCGCGTAGGCGGGCTCCACCGCGCCGAGCAGGCCGCCGGCGACGAACTCGTCCCGGGTGAGGACCCAGGCGGCGTCGCCGAGGGCATCGGCCCATTCGCGAGCGACGCGCGCCACGGCCTCCGTGGGCAGGTACACATGCCGCAGACGCGGTTCCCCTCCGACGCCAGCGACGTCGTCGAACGACGGCAGCGACTCCATCGTGATCCGTGCCGTGTCCGGGCAGTCCACCATCCCGTGATCGGCTGTCACGAGCAGGCGGTGATCGGGTCCGATGCGCTCGAGGATCTGCGCGACGAGCGCATCGATGTCCCGCAGGCACTGCCGCCACTCGTGCGAGTCGGTCCCATGGACGTGGCCGATGCGGTCGAGATCGGGCAGGTAGGCGTATCCCAGGCCGCGTCGATGGCCCGCCACACCCTCGACGACATCGCCGTGGGTCTCCGCCGGGAGGTACTCGCCGCCGCGCAGGACGGCGCGCGTCAGTCCGCTGGCGCCGTAGGCCGCCGCCCCGATCCGCCGGACGGGAAGCCCCGCTGCCGCCACCTTCTCGAACACCGTCGGCTCAGGTTGCACGGCCACAGGGTGGGGATCCCCGCCCCAGGACAGCGGATGCAGCATCACGTCGTCCTCGGGGATGCAGAACGAGGCCCCGACGATCCCGTGCTCACCCGGGCGCAGCCCGGTGCCCAGGCTCGCGAGCGCCGTTGGAGTCGTCGACGGGACGGTGGAGTTCAGGCACGCCGCCTCCAGCGAGCCCATAGCGGGGGTGAGATCGAGCTGGTCGCGCCACGGGGCCCAGCCGAGTCCATCGATGAGCAGCACGGTCACCGCCTCGGCGGCCCCGCGCTCCCCCGGCGGCACGACGTCCACGCGACCATCGAGGGCCCCGAGAAGGGCACCCGCCGCGGGCATGACGTCGGCGAGCGACCCCGCCATCTCCGGGACGGTGGGCTCGGTCAGAGCCGCGCTCACCTCAGCCGGGCCGCGGTCGCCTCCGACAGCGCCGCGGAGAATCTCAGGGTCTGAGTCACGACCTCCGCACCGTCGGCAGCCTCGGACACCCGCAGCGAGAGGTCGTCGTTGCTGGCCGTTCCCGTGTATCCGTGGTCGGCCTCGCACTCGGTGTCCCCGCATCCCGCAGGCTCGAGGTCGATGCGAGCGACCGCTCCCCAGCCGATGGTGAGCACGACCTCGCGCATGGGTCCGCCCGCCTGATGCTTCGCGGGGTTGGCCACGACACGCGTGACGACGACCGAGTCGACCTTCTCCAGTCGCACGGCCTCCGTGGACGCCGACGCGTAGGGGTGCGGGCACGTGTCGTCCGGGCCGTGCTCATCGGTGTGGCCGACGATCAGCCGAGTCGGGGTGAGCACCAGGACGGTCACGTGACGGCGCAGCTCGTCCCGATCGAAGGTGGCCTCGTGGTGGACGACGTACGACACCAGAGGCTCACCCGCGAGAGCTGTCTCGAGTGCATCCGCCACGAGGGCCGGGTAGTAGCCACTGCGCTCGATGTCCCCGCGCAGCTGCCTGTGCAAGGTACCGGCATCCGTCATGGGGGCGATCATTCCATCCCGCGCCCTGCCCGGTCGCCGCACCCATGGGCTCGGGTTGGGGGGACCCGGCGAGGCGTTACGGTGCTCGCATGGGACTGCGCCTGTCCGCCGAGGTCGCCGACGCACAGCGCGAAGGGACACCCGTCGTCGCCCTGGAGTCCACCATCATCAGCCACGGGCTGCCCAGACCGGAGAACCTGCGCGTGGCCCGCGCGGTCGAGCAGGTGGTTCGCGAGCGCGGGGCCGTGCCGGCCACCATCGCGATCCTCGACGGAGAGGTCCGCGTGGGCCTCTCGGATGACGATCTGGTGCGCGTGGCCGAACTCGACGACATCGTCAAGGTGAGCGTCCGCGACATCGCGACCGTGGTGTCCCGGCGCGGCAACGCGGCCACGACCGTCGCCGCCACCAGTCATCTCGCGCACCTTGCCGGCATCGCGGTCTTCGCCACCGGAGGCCTGGGCGGGGTCCACCGCCAGGCCCGGGAGACCTGGGACGAGTCCGCCGACCTCACGTCGTTGTCCACCACCCCGGTCACCGTCGTGTGCTCCGGGGTGAAGTCGATCCTCGACGTCCCCGCCACCCTGGAGCGACTGGAAACCCTCAACGTCGCCGTCGTCGGCTACGGCACCCATGCCTTCCCCGGGTTCTACCTCACGGACTCAGGCAGTTCGATCGAGTGGCGCGTGGACGATCCGCAGCAGATCGCGCGTATCGCGGCGACGCGGGCGGATCTGCGCATCGCCGGTGCCCTCATCGTGGCGAATCCGCTCCCGGAGGACCTGCAGATGGATCCGGACCTGCACGATCGGCTGCTCGCAGAGGGTCTCGCCCTCGCCGAGACAGCTGCCATCCGCGGCAAGGACGTGACTCCCTTCCTGCTCGACCACTTCCATCGCGCCTCGGGCGGGATCAGTCTCGAGGTGAACACCGACATCATCCTGCGCAATGCCGACCTCGCCGCGCGCATCGCGGTCGCGGACTCCTGAGCCCGTGACGGCCGACGGCATCATCCGGGTGCTCGGCGAGGTGATGGTCGACACCGTCGTCGTCCTCGAGGCTCCCGTGCAGATGGACACCGATACCCCCGCGTCCATCGAGGACTACGACGGCGGCTCCGCCGCCAATCTCGCCAGTTGGCTCGCCGAGGTGGGGACGAGCGTCGAGCTCATCGCCTGCGTGGGCGATGACGCGCCCGGGCAGCGTGCGATCGATGCGCTCGCCCGTCAGGGCGTCGGCTTGCGGGTGCGTCGAAGCAGCGGCCTCGCGACCGGCCGGTGCGTCGTGCTCGTGGGCCCCGACGGCGAGCGCACCATGCTGCCGGACCCCGGGGCCAACGCCGACCTTCGAGTTCAGGACCTCGGCGCGCAGGCATGGCTCGCAGCGGACCACCTCCACGTCAGCGGCTACACGCTGATGAGACCGGGGGCGCGTGATGCCGCGCGGACGGCCCTGGAGTCGGCGCGGGCATCGGGCCTGAGCATCAGCATCGACGCGTCGTCCGCCGAGCCCCTGCGGCAGATGGCCGGGGGGCTGCTCCCGTGGTGCGCTCCCGGCGACGTGCTCTTCGCCAATGCCGACGAGGCCGAGGTCCTCACCGGTGAGCGCGACCCGCACGATGCGGCGGCGGCGCTGTCTCGGTCCGGGCTCGTCGCGGTGGTGAAGGCCGGATCGCGAGGTGCCTACCTCGCGCAGCACGCGAGCGTCGTCCACGCCCCGGCCGTGGACGCGCGCATCCGCGACACCACCGGCGCCGGGGACGCCTTCGCCGCGGGATACCTCGCCGCGTGGCGTTCGGGGGCCGACGAGCCGGCTGCCCTCGTGGCGGCGACACGCCTTGCCGCGCTCGCCGTGGGTCGACCGGGCGGTCGCCCGTAGGCTCTCGGAGGGGCGTGGGGAGGCCGACAGGAGGGGCGAGTGGCGCGCAAGGGCGAGGGGTCCGAGCGGATCATCGAGGTCGACGTCGACAGCGAGATGCGCTCGTCCTTCCTGGAGTACGCCTACTCGGTCATCTACTCCCGAGCCCTCCCCGACGCGCGTGACGGCCTGAAGCCGGTCCAGCGACGCATCGTCTTCCAGATGCACCAGATGGGCCTGCGGCCCGATCGCGGGCACGTCAAGAGCGCCCGCGTCGTGGGTGAGGTCATGGGCCGCCTGCACCCCCACGGAGACTCGGCGATCTACGACGCCCTCGTGCGCCTGGCCCAGCCCTTCACGCTCCGACTGCCGCTCGTGGACGGCCACGGCAACTTCGGGTCGCCCGATGACGGACCGGCAGCCATGCGCTACACCGAGTGCCGACTGGCTCCATCGGCCCTCGCGCTCGCCGCATCCCTCGACGAGGACGTCGTGGACTTCGTCCCGAACTACGACGGCCGCGAACTCGAGCCCACCGTCCTGCCCGCCGGGTTCCCCGCGCTGCTGGTCAACGGCGCCGCCGGCATCGCCGTCGGCATGGCCACGTCCATGGCCCCGCACAACCTCGGCGAGGTCGTGGCGGCGGCACGGCACCTCGTGCTGCACCCCGACGCCTCCCTGGAGGAGCTCATCCGCTTCGTGCCCGGCCCCGACCTCCCCGGTGGCGGCACGATCCTGGGACTCGACGGGGTGCGCGAGGCCTATGCGACCGGCCGGGGCTCCTTCCGCATCCGCGCCACCGCGCGCATCGAGCAGGTCACGCCGCGACGGCGCGGGATCGTCGTGACCGAGCTCCCCCCTGGCGTGGGGCCCGAGCGCATCATCGAGCGCATCAAGGATCTCGTGCAGGCCAAGAAGCTGCAGGGGATCTCGGACCTGCTCGATCTCACCGACGGCGACCACGGCCTGCGCCTGGTCATCGAGCTCGCTC
Organism: Candidatus Nanopelagicales bacterium; assembly: GCA_023264215.1. Next base: position 5,205 of record JALQSY010000017.1, on the reverse strand, counting down.
CGTCCGTGAACCCCGACGCCATGCTCGACCAGCTCTACCGCATGACGCCGCTCGAGGACTCGTTCACGATCAACGCCGTGGCGCTGGTGGACGGCGAGCCGCGCACTCTCGGTCTCCGCGAGCTCCTCGAGGTCTTCGTCGACCACAGGCGCGAGGTCGTGCGCCGGCGCAGCGAATACCGACGTCGGCGGGCTCAGGAGCGGCTCCACCTCGTCGAGGGCCTGCTGATCGCCATCATCGACATCGATGAGGTGATCGAGTTGATCCGCGCGAGCGAGGACACCGCTGCCGCCCGCGAGCGCCTGATGGCCGTGTTCGACCTGTCGATCGAGCAGGCCAACTACATCCTGGAGATGCCGCTGCGGCGCCTGACGAAGTTCTCCCGCATCGAACTCGAGAGCGAACGCGATGACCTGGGACGCACCATCGAGAACCTCACCGGGATCCTCGACGATGAGGCGACGCTGCGCGAGGTCGTCGCGGACGAGCTCCTCGCCGTCGCCGAGGAGCACGCCTCCCCGCGACGCACCATCCTTCTCGAGGACTCCCCCCACGCAGTGCCGTCCACCTCGCCCGCATCCCTGGAGATCGCCGACTCGCCCTGCCGAGTCCTGCTGTCCGGCACGGGCCTGATCGCCCGCACGAACGACTCGGAGCTCTCCGCCGCCGGGCCCCGAGCGACGCACGACGTCATCGTCAGCGCGACCGTGGCCACCGGCCGCGGGGAGGTCGCGGTGCTCACCAGCCGCGGCCGCGCGCTGCGCCTGCCGGTCGTGGAGATGCCGATCCTCCCCCCGTCCGCTCATGCTCCGGCGCTCGGCGGGGGTGCCCCGCTGGGCGCCCTGCTCGACATCGGCGCGGGTGAGCAGGTCATCGGCCTGTCCGAGGTGAGCGATCCCCCGGCCGGGGTGGTCCTCGGGACCAAGCAGGGCGTGGTGAAGCGCGTCGCCGTTCAAGGCCCCCCGACACGAGGTGACTGGGACCTCATCGCACTCGCCGAAGGCGACGAGGTCGTCGGCGCTGCCGAGACGTCTCCGGGCGACGACGTGGTGCTGATCACCTCGGATGCCCAGGCGCTGCGCTTCCCGGCCGATGCGGTGCGCCCCCAGGGACGCTCGGCATCGGGCATGGCAGGGATCAGGCTGGCCGAAGGTGCCGAGCTCATCGCGTGCTGCGCGGTCGCGGGCGATGACCCCGAGGCGGTCATCGTCACGGTTGCTGGCTCGCGGTCCGCGCTGCCGGGCACATCGGCTCTCACCGCCAAGGTCACGGCACTGGCGGACGTGCCCCGCAAGGGCCGCGGCACCGGCGGGGTGCGGGTCCATCGCTTCCTGCGCTTCGAGGACATGCTCGTCCTGGGCTGGGCCGGAGTCGGCCCGGTCCGCGCCTCGGCAGCCTCGGGGGCTCCCCTGGATCTCCCGGACACCCACGACAAGCGCGATGCGTCAGGAAGGCCGCTCAGCGGCTCCGTCGCGAGCGTGGGCGGGCCACCCCGGTGACGCGCTGCGCCATCGAGGCAGCCGGCGAACAGCTGGCGGGCACGGCGCCTCGAGCGAGGTGGTGGTGGCTGGTGGAGATGCCCGGGTCGTGGGGGCGCAAGGCCGTCGAGGACTGCCGGGTGCCCGCTGTCGCCTCTCTCGTATCCGATGAGCACCGCCGCGTGATCCTGGTACGACGACCCGGCAGGCATCCTGCGGCGAGCCCCGATGCTCCCCTACGCGTGTGGGTCGCCGGCGCCATGCCCGGGGATCCACCCGTGCGCGTCGCCATCGCGGATGATCCCGAGTCCATCCGTGAATGGCCCAGCGAAGGGCCATCGTGGGCGCAGCCTGATCCGAAGGCCCCGATCCTCACGGTCTGCACCAACTCCTCGCGCGACCTGTGCTGCGGCCTCGACGGACGTGCGCTGGTCGCTGACCTCGCGGACCTCGAAGGGGTCTGGGAGTGCTCGCACCTCGGCGGCCATCGCTTCGCACCGACCGCCCTCCATGTGCCGTCCGGGTTCGTCTACGGCCGGCTCACCGAGCCGGTGGCCCGCAGACTGATCTCCCAGGGCCCCGACGGTGAGAGCGCCGCGTTGCTGCGCGGTCGTAGCGCCCTCGAACCAGCCGTGCAGACCGCCGAGATCGACTTCCTCGGCCGCGGCATCCAGCCCGACCTCGTCAGCCCGAACATCCGCAGCGCCGACGGCGAGGCGGTCGTCTCCTTTTCAGGTCTGCCCTCCGTGAGGCTGCGTCACACGGACGGTGTCGTGCGCCCGGAGCAGTGCGGCGGCGAGCCGGTGCCCGCTCACTCCTGGCAGATCATCGCCAGCGACGACTAGTTCGTTGAGTGGCGCCTTATCGCGCATCACGGGCCAGAAAGAGCGCGATAACCCGCCACTCAACGAACTCGAGGGGTGCTCGCCCGGGAGCGGGGACTAGCCTCGCGCCGCGCTGAGCAGGTCTTCGCGGTTGTGAAGGGTCGTGCGGTCACGGCCGCGAGTGGCTCCCAGCGCTCGCTCAGCAATGTCGATGCACCGCCATCCGCTGATGCTGACCACGTCGTGACCGGCCAGGGCCGAATCGACATCAGCGGGGTCCGGACGAGACGCCGTCCATGTGGACGAATCCGCGAGGTCCTCAAGCAGGCACGCCACGGTTTGCACGGCGTCCTTCTTGTTCGTGCCGATGATTCCCGAGGGTCCGCGCTTGATCCATCCAGCGACGTAGAGGCCCCGCACGGGGTCATCCCCGTCCACCACGCGGCCATCCCTATTCGGGATGACATTGCGGCGGTCATCGAAGGGGATGCCAGCGAGTGCCGTGCCGCGGTAGCCGACGCTGCGGATGACCGCATCCACGGGGATGACATGCGTCTCCCCTGTCCCCGTCGCCTGGCCGGACTCATCGATCCGAGTTGTCTCCACGACCAACCCCTCGATGCGATCCGATCCCAGGATCTCGACAGGGCGGCAGCGGAAATGCAGGTGAATCCGACGATCTCGACCGTCGTCGCTGTGTTGGGCCCAGCCATCAATGACGGTGACGTTGCGCGCGACGGCCTTGTCTTCCGCGACGGCCTTCTGGCTGGCCGGGTCCGACGTGTCGCCCCCCTCTGCGATGAGGACCTGCGTGTCCTGGAGTTCCCCGAGCTCGCGGAGCTCCTTCGTCGTCCAGGTCGCCTGTGCCGGTCCGCGACGTCCGATGACATGCACATCGCGCACCCCCGAAGCGCGCAGCGCCTCGAATACATGCTCCGGCATGTCCGTGTGCTCGATCTCCCCAGGAGACTTGGACAACACGCGAGTGACATCGACCGCCACATTTCCTACGCCGATGACAGCCACACTGGTCGAGGACTCCAGGAACCCGGTGAACGCATCCGGGGCAGTCTCAGGGTGCCCCGTGTACCAGTTGACGAAGTCGGTAGCGGCAATGCTGCCGGGCAGGTCTTCGCCCGGGATCCCCAGCGCGCGGTCGCGTGAGGCCCCGTAGGTGAGAACGATCGCGTCGTAGAACTCACGGAGTTGATCCAGCGTGAGGTCACGCCCGACCTCGACATTGCCCAGGAAGCGCACTCCCGGGTTATCCAGCACCTTGTCGAGCGTGTCGCGGACCGACCGAATGCTTAGGTGATCCGGCGCCACGCCGTAGCGCACGAGGCCGAACGGGCTCGGCAGCTTGTCGATGATGTCCACGGAGACGGCGATGTCGTCCTGGCCGAGCAGGGCGTCGGCGGCGTACATGCCCGAGGGCCCCGATCCGACGATGGCGACGCGCAGGGGTCGGGTCATGGGTGTCTCCTTAATCGTCCAGGCCGAGCAGATGACGCGCCCGTGCGAAGCCGGGGGCCGGGTCCACGGGGTCGAGATGGACGCACTGCATGCCCACGGCTTGCGCGCCTGCGAGGTTACCCGGCTGATCGTCGACGAACACGCACTCCGACGGATCGACCCCCATGCGTTCCGCCATGAGCAGGTAGGCGGCGGGATCCGGCTTGTGCACGCCGTCGGTACGCCCGTCCACCATGTAGTCGAACTCGCCCAGGATCGTCATGCGATCGAGCCACTCCTGATCATGGAACGTGGTGAGGTCATTGGTGAGGATCCCCACAGGGATGCCCGCCGCCTTGGCGTCGAGGATCAGTTGCCGCGCCGCGGGACGCACGAGCTCGTCCTCGCTGCCCGAATACAGGTGGGCCATGAAGTACGGCATCTCGGCTGGCTCGCCGCTGAGCTCGGCGAACTCCTCGCAGCGCCGGGCCCAGTACTCCCGCTCGTTCATGCCGCCGGACTGGAAGACCCGCCAATCCTCGTCCGCGTCGGGATCGAAGGGGCCGGTCCACGCTAGCGTGCCAGCCGGGAGACCGAGCGAGCGTTCACCCACCGACCGCAACTCAAAAGGAGTGAGCAGCACCGGGCCGCCGAAGTCGAAGACGAGGACCGTCATGTCAACGCCTGAGGGCTGTCAGCCATCCCTCAGTGCTCCTCCTCCGAGATGGTCACCATGTCGTAGCGGACCACGTCGCCGAACCACCCGCACTCCCCGCACCAGGTCATGAAGACCCGCTGATCGGCCATCCAGTACTCGGTGGAGATCCCGCCATGAACCTCGATACTTGCGGCACACATGGGGCAGAACTTCGGACGGTCGAGCAGGTGCGCTTCGGCATCCTTGGCGAACCACGCGCCGGGAGGCGGCAGTCGATGCGGATCAGGCGGGAGGTCGCTCAACGGAACTCTCGCCTGACCCTCGACAACGTCATCACGCACCCGCGGGCGCCTTCTCGCGACGCGCCCAGGCATCTGCGTGGAGATCGAGCAGCGCCTGCTTCTGCGGGCTGTAGCGCATGGAGCCCATGGTGATGAAGGCCTCGGCAAACTCCCGCTCAGCGCCGAACTTGTCGCGCTCGCAGGGCAGCGGGATGATGTCGTGCTTCTCGCGCACGGTGCCGATCGGATCCTCGCCGTTGGCCACGCGCTTCATGTTCTCCTTGAACATCTTGCGCAGCATCGCGACACCGGCATCCGAGCGACCGAGGTGCTCCTGGGTGCGGTCGGTGACCGGTCCCTGGCTCACCCAGGCCATGATGTCCTGGCCCTCGATGTAGTCGGTGATGAAACGGCCTTCCTCGTCGCGCCACATGTACTCGTAGAACACCGGGCGGTCCTGTGCGTCCCACACGCCGCCCTCAGGCGCGTGATTGGAGTAGAAGAGCTTCCAC
>JALQSY010000179.1 GCA_023264215.1 Candidatus Nanopelagicales bacterium | reverse complement strand
TCGCACAAGATCAACAACGTGCTCGGCCAGGCGCTGCTGACCAAGCGCATGGGCAAGACGCGCATGATCGCCGAGACCGGCGCGGGCCAGCATGGCGTGGCCACCGCAACCGCTGCGGCGCTGATGGGCCTCGAATGCACCGTCTACATGGGCGAGGAGGACACCCGGCGCCAAGCGCTGAACGTCGTGCGCATGCGGCTGCTCGGCGCGACCGTCGTACCGGTGACCGCAGGCAGTCGCACGCTCAAGGACGCGATCAACGAGGCGATGCGCGACTGGGTGACCACCGTCGACGAGACGCACTACATCCTCGGCACGGTCACGGGCCCCAGTCCCTTCCCCGAGATGGTGCGCTACTTCCAGTCGATCATCGGCCGCGAGGCGCGCGATCAGGTGCTCGAGGCGACCGGACGGCTGCCCGATGCCGTGGCCGCGTGCGTCGGCGGCGGGTCCAACGCCATGGGCCTGTTCAGCGGCTTCATCGACGATCCCGGTGTCGCACTCTGGGGCTTCGAGGCCGGCGGCGACGGCGTCGAGACGGGTCGGCATGCCGCGCGCTTCGCCGGCGGGTCTCCGGGCGTGCTGCACGGCGCGCGCACCTACGTCATGCAGGACGAGTGGGGCCAGACCGTGCCGTCGCACTCCATCAGCGCGGGACTGGACTACCCCGGGGTGGGACCCGAGCACGCGTGGCTGCACGACACCGGCCGCGCGCAGTACGCACCCGTCACCGACGCGGAGGCGATGGATGCCTTCGAGCGCCTGTGCCGGACCGAGGGCATCATCCCCGCCATCGAGACAGCGCACGCGCTGGCCGGCGCCATGCGGCTCGGCCACGACCTGGGCCCGGATTCGATCATCGTGGTCAACCTGTCGGGGCGCGGCGACAAGGACGTCGCCACCGCGGCGCGGTGGTTCGGACTCGATCCGGTGGACGAGGCGGCCGAAGGGCGATGACCACCCTGGTGGAGGCCTTCGCCCGAGCCCGGGAGGAGGGCCGAGCGGCGCTGATCGGCTACCTTCCCGCCGGTTTCCCCACGCGGGCCGAGAGCGTCGCGCTCATGGAGGCGATGGTCGCCGGGGGCGTCGACATCGTCGAGGTCGGCCTGCCCTACTCCGATCCGCTCATGGACGGCCCGGTGATCCAGGCCGCCGCCGATCGCGCGCTGCGCGAGGGCACCACGCCTGCCGACGTCATCGCCGTCGCCGGTGAGGTCTCGCGCACGGGCGCGGCGACAGTGGTCATGTCGTACTGGAATCCCATCGAGCGCTACGGCGTGCAGCGCTTCGCCGGCGAACTCGACGCGGCCGGCGGCTGCGGGGTGATCACGCCCGATCTCACGCCCGAGGAGTCCGCGGAGTGGACCGAGGCGACGACCGAGCATGACATCGCGCGCATCTTCCTGGTGGCCCCGTCGAGCACCGACGAGCGACTGCGCGTGGTGAGCCAGGCGTGCAGCGGCTTCGTCTACGCCGCGTCGACCATGGGCGTCACCGGTGCGCGCACCGAGGTGTCGGACGCCGCCGAGGTGCTCGTCGCGCGCGTCCGCGAGGTCACCGATCTGCCGGTCGCGGTCGGCCTGGGGGTGTCCACGGGGGAGCAGGCGGCGCAGATCGCCGAGTACGCCGACGGCGTCATCGTGGGCTCGGCGTTCATCCGCCTCATCCAGGAAGCCCCCTCCCACGCCGCGGCGGCCGAGGCCGTCGGCGCCCTCGCCCGGGAACTGGCGGCGGGGGTGCGGCGTCGCAGGACCGGGGATATCCCCGTACCGTAGGAGCGGCTCCGCGCCGGCACGATCGCCGGGAGCCCACGTATCGACCCGGAGGAAGAGACCGAGCATGGCGAAGCAACGCGAGTCCAAGAGCACCCGCGAGAAGGCCGCCGCGGCGCGTGCCGAGCAGATGGCGGCGGAGAAGCGCCGCGAGCGCACGGTCCGCATCATCGGCGCGATCGGTGTCGTGGTCGTCGTCGTCCTCATCATCGGCCTCGCCGTCGTCGTGCCCCGTCTGTCCGGCGATGACTCCGCCAATGGCGGCACGCCGATGCCCGCGCCCGATCCCAACGCTGCTGTCCCTACCGGCGTGTACGGCGCCGACGGCGTCGCGCCCTGGGGCGTCCCCGTGGGCAGCGCTCCGGAGACCGCGCCGCTGCTGGAGATCTGGGAGGACTTCCAGTGCCCGGCGTGCGGATCGCTCGAGGAGCTCAACGGCGCCGGGATCCAGAGCCTGGCCACCGACGGCAAGGCGCGCCTCGTGTGGCGCCCCACCGCCTTCTTGGACAACAACCTCGGCAACACCTCGTCGGCCGCGGCGATCAATGCCTGGGGCTGCGCCATCGATGCCGGCAAGACCGTCGAGTACCACGACGTGATCTACGCCAACCAGCCCACCGTCGAGGGCGAGGGCTGGACTCGCGAGCAGTTCGTCGGCTTCGCCGAGCAGGTGGGCATCACGGGCGTGCCGCTGGAGCAGTTCAACGACTGCCTCACCAGCAATCGCTACCTGGGCTGGGCCGCCAACTCCACGCAGGCGTTCTACGACGGCAACGTCGAGGGCACCCCGCGCGGCTACCTCAACGGCACGGCCATCGACGGTGCGCAGCTCGCAGACCAGGGCACCTTGGAGAAGCTCGTCGAGGAGGCAGCGGCCGCCCAGTAGGCGCCACCGCTGTCGGTCGACGTGGATCTCCTCGCCTTTATCCCGAGCCCGAGCCAGGGCACGTGGAACCTCGGGCCCGTCCCGCTGCGCGCGTACGCCCTGCTCATCATCCTGGGCATCGTCGTCGCGATCTGGGTCGGATCCAAGCGCTACGTCGCGCGCGGGGGCAGCGCGGGTGTCATCGGCGACATCGCTCTGTGGGCCGTGCCGTTCGGCATCATCGGCGGTCGGCTCTACCACGTCGTGTCGGACTGGCAGCTGTACTTCGCGCCCGGGGGATCGGGGATCGTCGGGGCGCTGCGCATCTGGGATGGGGGCCTGGGCATCTGGGGCGCGGTCGCGCTCGGCGGGCTCGGCGCCTGGATCGGCGCGCGCCGGCTCGGCGTAGCCCTGCCGCCGATCGCGGATGCGATCGCTCCGGGCATCGCCCTGGCCCAGGCGATCGGGCGATGGGGCAACTACTTCAACCAGGAGCTCTTCGGCGCCCCCACCACACTGCCGTGGGGGCTGGAGATCGCGCCGCAGTACCGGCCCGAGGGCTACGCGGAGTTCGAGACCTTCCATCCGACGTTCCTCTACGAGTCCCTGTGGATGGTCGGCGTCGCGCTCGTGCTCATCTGGGCCGACAAGCGGTTCCGCATGGGACACGGTCGCGTCTTCGCGCTGTACGTCCTGCTCTACTGCCTGGGCCGAGTCTGGATCGAGTACCTGCGGATCGACACCGCCAACACGATCCTGGGCGTGCGCCTGAATGTGTGGACGTCGATCCTGGTCGGACTCGGGGCGCTGATCTACCTCATCGTCTCCGCGCGGATGCGCCCCGGTCGCGAGGAGGTGCTCCCGCCGCGCAAGTACCTCGAGCGCGAGCAACTCGAGCAGGTGCGCGAGGCCAAGGCAGCACCCAAGGAGGCGGCGAAGGTCACCGAGGTCGTACCCGCGGCGGCAGCTGACGCGACGGCCGATCCGGCACCCGCTGACGCGACGGCCGATCCGGGACCCGCTGACGCGACGGACGGTCCGGCACCCG
>JALQSY010000178.1 GCA_023264215.1 Candidatus Nanopelagicales bacterium | reverse complement strand
CACCGCATCCGCGAGGTCTGCGGCGTCGCCGGGCTCGAACGTGCTCCCCGTGACGCCGTCCTGCACGAACTCCGCGAGGCCGCCCGTGCGCGCGACGACCAGGGGCGTGCCCAGAGCCGCTCCCTCGATCGCCACCAGGCCGAACGGCTCGTAGATGCTCGGCACCACGAGGACGTCCGCGGCCGCGATGAGCGCGTGCAGTTGCGGTTCCGGTAGCCAGCCGACGAAGTCGACGGTGCGACCCAGGCGCCGCGCGCGCACCTGATCGGTCAACGCGGCCTCATGGCCGCCGCGTCCGGCGATGACGGCACGCAGGCCCGGATTGCGCCGCTTGAGGCGCGGAAGGGCGTCGATGAAGGTGTGAGCGCCCTTCTCCCACTCCAGGCGTCCGACGAAGACGACCAGGGGTCCGTGTGGGGCATGGGTGTCGCGAGCCCGTGCGGCAAGGCTCGACGATGCCCGCCATCGCCGCAGTTCGATCCCGTTGGCGATCACGCTCGTGCGCTCCGGCGGCAGATCGAACAGGCCGTGGGTCTCGGCGCGCATGTGCTGCGAGCACACGATGATGCGCTGCGCCTCGTGCACGAGCCAGTGCTCGATGGAGTGGATCGCGTCCGACAGCGGACCGGGCAGCCAGCCCTGGTGACGGCCGGCCTCGGTCGCATGCATCGTCGCCACGAGGGCCGACGATGGCAGCGCATCGCGCAGGCCGATCGCGGCGTGGGCGGTGACCCAGTCGTGGGCATGGACGATGTCGATCGCCTCGAGCCCGCGCGCCGCCCGGAGCATCCCGGTCTGCATGCCCAGGACCCAGGCCAGCAGGGTGTCCTCCCGGAAGGGAACGCGCGGCGGATCGTGGGGCGCGCGAATCACGCGCACGCCGCGCACGTCCTCCTCCCAGACCTGGTCGTCGTCGGACTGGGTGAGGACGACGACGTCATCCCCGCGCTGGGACTGCGCGCGGGTGAGCGCGTCGACATGCCGACCGAGCCCGCCGTAGATCAGCGGGGGGTACTCCCACGCCACGTGCAGCACGCGCATCGGGCGAGCATAGGCCCGTCAGTCGCCCATGAAGGCACGTGCATCGAGCGAGCCGAAGGGGTGATCGCGCTCGGCGTCGGCGGTAGCGTGGCGCTCGGCGTCGTCCCAGCGCCCCTCGCGTACGGCGTGGACGATCCTGGTGAGGGACCGCGCGTGCTCGTCGAAGCGGTCGCGCGCGTACGACGCCGCGGTGTCGTGGCTGACCATGAAGGCCCAGTCGCTGGACAGCGCGAGGAGCAGCTCGCGGATCATCTGGTCGTGGACGCGCGATCGCTCCCCACGCGGGTGGGTGGCGTCGAGGGTCGCGAGCGCTTCCTTTGCCAAGGACCCCTGCCGGTCGGCGATGTCCTGCGGACCCGTCCACACGTGCCAGTCCTTGCCCAGGCCCCATGAGCCCGCACCGGGATGCACCCGGCCGGCCGGTGCGTCGGCGAGTTCGCGCAGGGTGGTGACCTCGACCCCCGCCTCGGGCAGGAGCTCCAGCACCCGCTCGAGCCACGCGGGCCCCTCATGCCACCAGTGCCCGAACAGCTCGGTGTCGAACGCCGTGACCACATGGCCCGGCCGATCGTGCTGGGCTCCGAGCGCCATGAGCCGATCGCGCACGACATCCACGAAGTCATGCGCGTCCCTCTCCACGCGCGCGCGGGCTGCGTCAGGGTCGTACGGCGCCTTGTCCTGCGGCTCGACCTGCTGGCCGGTGACGCGCGCGGGACGGAATCCCCATTCGTGATCGAAGGTGTGGAAGTCCCGGTACCAGCGGTTGCCCGGGTAGCCGCGCCGCGGCGACCACACGCGGTAGGTGACCTCGAGGTCACGGCCGAGGACGCGCACGTCGCTGTCGCCGAGGAGCCAGCTCGCGCTCGTGGTCGCGCCGGCGCCGAGCAGGCTGGGCCCGTCGAGCACCACATGGGTGACATCGGCACGGGAGAGCATGGACTCCATGCCCGGCTCCCATGCGCACTCCGGGTTCCAGATGCCCGACGGTCGTGTCCCGATGCGTCGGACGGTGTCGACCAGTCCCTCGCGCAGGCTCGCCCCGGCGAGTCGCTCGGGGATGAGCGGCGTGAAGGTGTGCGTGAGCGGGCCGCCGAGGAGTTCGACGGCGCCCGAGTCGACCAGCGAGCGCAGGGCGGCAGATCCGCCCGCACTCCAGTGCGCCTCGAAGTCGGCGAGCGCCCGCGTGGCCTCGGCGTACTCGCGGTGTCCCGCGTGCTGGCGCTCGCTCTCCCGTGACATCGCCATGCCGGCGGCACGGGCCTGCCAGTAGCCGAGCCAGGTGTGTTGCGCCGCGACCATGCAGGGTGCATCCCACTGCGCGGCGACGATCGGGGTGACTCCCAGGGTGAGCTCGCTTCGCCGACCGGCGTCGGCCCGCCGGCGCAGCATGGCGAACAGCGGCTGGTACGACGATGCCCAGGCCTGGTGGAGCCATTCCTCCCCGACGGGCCAGGTCCCGTGATGGGCCACCCACGGCAGGTGGGTGTGGAGCACCATCGCGAAGCGACCGATGGGAGCGGCCATCAGACCGCCTTCGCTGTCGCGAGGAGGTCCTGGCTGGTGGTCAGTCGATCGGCGTCTGCCGCCACCGGCACACGGTCGACGTCGAAGTCCTCGGCCGTCACGGTCTCGACGAAGGAGCGCACATGGTCGGGCCAGGCGCCGGAGGTCGCCGCCGCGACCTGGGCCGCGACCACCGATCCGTGCGATGCCTCCCAGTTCGCGATGCGTGCGCCGTGGTGGATGCCCCGCATATGGATGTCATCGAATCCCGCGACGACAAGCAGATCGCGCAACTGCTCGGCGTCGAACTCCTCGACGTGGAAGGGGTTGACCGGCTTCTCGCCCCTGCCGAGGCCGGGGGAGAAGGTGAGCCGCTGCGGCGTCGTCACGATGAGCTCGCCGTCGGGACGCAGTGCACGCCGGCAGTCGCGCAGGAAGCCCGGAAGATCCCACAGGTGCTCGATGACCTGCAGGCACACGATGGCATCGACGCTGCGGGTGCGCAGTGGCATGGAGCCGAGATTGGCCTGGGCGATCGCGACCTGCGGATACGTCGTGCGCAGATGTCGGCAGACCGCCGCGTCGTACTCCAAGGCGATGGCCGGCGCGAGCATCGCCGTGCCGTAGCCCTCTCCCGCGCCCGCGTCGACCACGATCCGGCTGCCGGACCGACGCAGGCGGTCGGCGATCCAGCGGTAGGCGACCTCGTGGCGGGCGAACCAGTACTCCTCGAGCGCCAGGCCGGGTGCGGTCCGCTCGCCGGTCGCCGTCAGGGCGCTGCCCGGGGTCTCCACCGCCCCAGGGTGCCCGATCGCTCCGCCTCGACCGTGAGGGGGCGTCCGGGGCGCGGCCGCCACGGCCGAGAGGCGAGGAGGAATACTGGCGAGTAACATGGCCCGGAGCCTGCCGATCAGGTACGTGATTGTGAGGAGTGATCGTGAAGATCGCCGTCTGCGTCAAGCAAGTGCCCGACACCTGGGCCGAGAAGAAGCTCCAGGCCTCGGATTCGACCCTGGATCGCGAGTCCGCCGAGGGCGTGCTCAACGAACTCGACGAGTACGCCGTCGAGGAGTGCCTGCGCATCGCCGAGGCCTCCGGCGGCGAGGTCGTCGTGGTCTCCATGGGACCGGAGCGCGCAGGCGAGACGATCC
>JALQSY010000177.1 GCA_023264215.1 Candidatus Nanopelagicales bacterium | reverse complement strand
AGACGAGCTTGGTCGGGCCGGCGAGGCGACAGCGGGAGGCCCGTGGGGTGATCTAGGCCCCCGGCGCCCGCGTGTGGTCGCCCCCCGCGATCTGGTCCAGAGCGTGCTCGAGCAGCGGGGTGAGTACGGCGAGTCCGTCACGCGCGCCCCCGGGGGACCCGGGCAGGTTGACGACGAGGGTGCGCCCGGCCAGACCGGCGATTCCGCGGCTGAGTACCGCGGTGGGGATGCCCTGGGCGGCGCCGTACTGGCGGATCGCCTCCGCGATGCCGGGGACCTCGCGGTCGATGACGCGCGCGGTGACCTCCGGCGTGAGATCCATGGGGGTGAGCCCGGTGCCCCCGGTCGTGACGATGAGGTCGAGGCGCTCGTCGATGGCCTGGCGCAGGGCCGCCTCGACCGGCTCGCCGTCGCTCACGACCACCGGTCCGGAGACGTCGAGTCCGAGCGAGGCCAGGCCCTCGGCGAGCACCGGTCCCGAGCGGTCCTCCCATATGCCCGCGGACGCACGGGTGGACACCGTGATGACGCGCGCGGTCCGCGGCTCACCCACGGCGCTCACCGGCCCCGGCGATCGCGGCGAGCAGGTCCTGGAGTGCCTGCACCGAGTGGCCGCTGAGGAAGGTGTCGACGTGCGGCAGCGCCGCGGCCATCCCACCTGCGAGCGGCTCGAACTCCGCGGCGGCGCTGCGCGGGTTCACCCAGATGATGTGGTGGGCAAGCCGTCCGAGCCTGCTCATCGCCTCGCCCACCTCCTGCGGATCACCGATCTCCCAGCCATCGGAGACGATGACGATGATCGCACCGCGGGCGATGCCGCGTCGGCCGTGCTCGTCGAGGAAGCGCGTGAGCGCCGTGCCGATGCGGGTGCCGCCGGCCCAGTCGGGGGTGGCCTCGGCGACTCGCGCGTAGGCGTAGTCGGGCCCTCCGGAGGCGAGCTGCCGGGTCAGGCGCGTGAGTCGTGTCGCGAAGACGAAGGCCTCCGACCCCAGGGCGCGCACCGCACCGCGCATGAGGTGGAGGTAGACCCGCGCATAGGGCTCCATGGATCCCGAGACATCGGCGATGAGCACCACGCGACGCGGTCGCTGCGCGTGCTTGCGGTGGGACCGCCGGACGGGGTCCCCGCCGGTCCGGTAGGCCCGGCGCAGCGTGGCCCGGATGTCCAGGCGATCACCGCGCGCGTGCCGGCGCAGGCGACGGCCCCGGCGAGTGGGCGGCACGAGCGGCAATTGCTCGACGAGGCGGCGCAGCAGGGCGAGCTCCTCGGGCGTGCACTCGGAGAAGTCGCGCTCCGCGAGCCGCTCGCTCTGGCTGGACGCGGCGAGCATCGACAGCTCGTCGGCCTCGGATTCGCCGCGGGCGTCGAGCCCGGGCGTGGCGCTCATGATCGGGGATGCGGATGCCGAGTCCTCGCCGGGCCGCGCCCCCGGAGCCCGGTCGCCGGCGGTGAGGGGGCTGCTGTTGTTGCCCGGCGTCGACCGCGTCTGCTCGAGCAGGTCGACGTAGCCTCGGAAGTACTCGTCGAAGATGCGGTCGTAGACCGCGATCTGTCCGTGTCCGGTCAGCAGCGTGACTCGTCCGAGCCAGTACGCATCGGGAACGGTGCGAGGCGCCGCGAGCAGGATCGTCTCGGCGAAGCGGGACATCCGCTCCGGCGTCACCGGGACGCCCGCGGCGTGCAGGCGGTGGCCGAAGGCAGCCACGAGGTCGGCGAGGTCGGCCTGGCCCGACGGGACGGCCGAGCCGCCCCTGCCGGACTGGATCGTGCTAGGCACCGCTGACCCAGGCCAGTCCGGCCTCGACGGCGACGTCGTGATCCTCGCGGTACTTCAGGACCGAGCCGAGGGTACGGCGCACTGCGTCCTCGTCGAGTTCCTGTACGCCGAGCAGGACTGCGGCATGGACCCAGTCGATGGCCTCGGCGATGCCGGGGGGCTTTTGCACATCGAGCGTGCGCAGCCGTGAGACGGCCGCGGCGATGTCCGAGACGAGCCTCTCGTCGGCTTCGGGGACGCGCATGCGGACGATCGCGGTGGCGTGCTCGACCGAGGGATAGTCGATCCAGTGGTAGAGGCAGCGCCGCTTGAGCGCGTCGTGGAGATCGCGCGTGCGGTTGGAGGTGAGGATGACGATGGGCCTGTGCTGCGCGCGCAGCGTGCCGAGTTCGGGGATGGTGACGGCGGACTCGGCGAGCAGCTCGAACAGGAACGCTTCGAACTCCTCGTCCGCGCGATCAACCTCGTCGATCAGCAGCACGGCGGGCCGCGGGCCGGGATGCTCGACGGCCTGCAGGAGCGGGCGCTCGACGAGGTAGTCGCGCGCGAACAGGGTGGACTCCTCCAGCCCCTCTCCGCGCGCCTCGGCGAGGCGGATGCCGAGCAGCTGTCGGGCGTAGTTCCACTCGTAGAGGGCCTCGGCGGCGTCGATGCCCTCGAAGCACTGCAACCGGATGAGCGGGGTGTCGAGGATCTCCGCGAGTGCCTTCGCGGCCTGCGTCTTGCCTACGCCCGCTTCACCCTCGAGCAGCAGCGGCTGCGGCAGTCGCACGGCGCAGAACAGCGCGGTCGCGAGTCCGGGATCGGCGAGGTAGCCGGTCTCGGAGAGTTGCCGGGCCAGGGAGTCGACGTCGGGGAGCGCGCCTGCGATGTCTCCCACGATCACGCCTTGGCGAACGCCACCGGATCGGCGCTGAAGCGATCCAGGCATCCCTGGCAGCAGAACCACCATGTCTGGCCATCGATGTCGGCGTGCAGCGACGTGGGGATCATGGCGACGTCCATGTGGCACACGGGGTCGACCGCGGTGTCGACCGGTGTGGCGGTCATGGCGCGCGGCTCGGCGGTCCGCTGGGCGATGATCTCGGCGAGGATCGACAGGGCGACCTCCTCGGCCGTGCGAGCGCCGATATCCATGCCCGCGGGGGTGCGAATGCGCGACTTCTCGTCGTCGGTGAGATCCAGTGACGCGAGGACGGCAGCACCGCGCTTGCGGCTGGCCACGAGCCCGATGTAGGGGACGCCTGCCCTGACGGCTGCTTCGAGGACCGCCTCCTCGCCGTTGCCGTGGGAGGCGACGACGACAGCGTCGGTGGTGGTGAGGTCGGGTGCTCCGCCGCAGCACGAGGCGTCCCAGGACTCCATGTCGTAGCCGAGCGAGTCGCCCACGCGCGCGAGCGCGATCCCGATCGGGGTGGTGCCGAGAATGCGCACGAGGGGTGCGGGCAGGACGGGCTCCATGAAGATCTCCAACGTGCCGCCGGACTGACAGGGATTGTGGACGACGATGCGGCCGGGCTGATCGGGCTCGGGTGTGGGTGCGATGCGGATGAGGGTGCTCTCGCGCCGGTCGAGGACCGCCAGCCCCTGGGCTCGCAGTGTCGCCAGGGCGCACTGGCCGCCGACGAAGCCCTCGATCGTGCCATCGGCCAGGACGATCGCCTCATCTCCGGGCTTGGCCGAGGTCGGCCGCTCGGCGAGGACGACCCGCGCGTGGACGAAGGGGATGCGCTCGGCCTGCAGGCGCTCGGCCCGCTCGCGCAACTCCCTGGCACTCATGCCCATAGTGTGAGACCTCCGTCCCGAAACGGCATGTCGGGTGGCCCGGCGGGGCTAGCCGCGCCGGCGCGCGATGAGCCAGATGATCCCGACGACGGCGACGATCGCCAGCACCGCCGGTATCGCCCGCTTGAGGACCGGCGCCCCCGCGGTGCCGAGGAGGTCGATGC
>JALQSY010000176.1 GCA_023264215.1 Candidatus Nanopelagicales bacterium | reverse complement strand
ATCCGTCTTCGTCGGGACTGGTGTGCCCGCCTTGCGCGCCTTCGCTCGCACGCGCTTGATGTACTCCTCCGCGGTGGTGCGAGAGACGTTCATCCGGCGTGCCACCGACTCCATCTTCAGGCCGGAGGCATAGAGCACCATCGCGCGACGCTCCTGATCGGACAGCTTCAACTGATCGTCTGGATGCTGCAGGAGGGCTGCAGCCACCTCGGGTGTCATCGTCTGCTCGCCTCGCAGAGCCGACTGCAACGCGCCCAGCACCTCCTCGGGCCGCGCCTGCTTCGACACGTAGCCGACAACCCCGGCCGCGAGGCACGCGCGGATCGTCGCGGGGTCGCCCAGAGCGCTGACGACAAGGACGGGCACGCCGAGATCGGCCATGGCCGCAACGTTGGCGACCGGCGAGCGGCCGTCGTTGAGGTCGAGGTCCAAGATCACCAGGTCGGCGCCGGCCTGCGATATGGCCCGCACCGCCTCGTCGATGGAGGCACCGGCGTAGACGATCTCGGCGGACTGCTCCGCGCTCGCGTCACTCAAATGAGGGACAAGCAGGCTCACCATGGCATCGCGAACGAGAGGATGATCCTCGAGGACCACCAGCCGAATGCGAGGAATCGTGTCGCCCCTTAGCTCCGTGCCGTGGGAGCACCTTAGCCCGCGATCGTCGCAGGGCGCCACAGTGCGCCGGGGACTGGCACTGATCATCGCCTGGGGTGGTATCGCTGTGGTCTTCGTCGTCGCTGGAGTCGTTGCTGTAGGGAGCGATCTCATCGGCGGTGCGGCCGGAGTGCTGGTGGCACTGGCGCTGGCGTTGTGCGGCCTTGTCTGGTGGAGGCGGCCATGGGGACCGTGGTTGTCCCTGGGAGCAATCCTCACCGTTGTCGTCCTAGGCGCACTCTCGCCCGGTAC
Source organism: Candidatus Nanopelagicales bacterium (assembly GCA_023264215.1). Next base: position 2,857 of record JALQSY010000176.1, on the reverse strand, counting down.
GCGATTCGACGTGCTGGTGATGGGTACCTACACCGTCACATTCCTGGCGATCTTCGTGACCTCGCGGCGCTGGGGCCTATTGGCCGTATGCCTCGGCACCGTGGCGATGACGGTGGTGGCGACGAGGTCAGACGTGCGCGTGGTGGTTGCTGACGTGGCCGTCAACGTCGGATACGTCGCAGTCCTGCAGATGATCGTCGCGGGCGTGTGGCTGTGGTGGGCATGGCACTCGTCCCTTGACCAGGCTGCACGTCGCGATGCGATCGCAGTCGAGCAGGAGCATGCGATCGAAGCCTCCCTGGCCCTACAGGAGCGCACGCGCGCGTGGCGCGAGGCCATCACGCGAACGCATGAGACGATCCTCAATGATCTGCGTTACGTCCTGCGCACGCCCGAGGTCGACAGGGCGCGCCTCGCGGATCAACTCCTGACCACGCGCGATCGTCGGTCGGAACCACCCTCGGATCCGGGCGCGCTCGCCGAGCGACTCCGCGGCGATTTCGCCGGCGAGGTGCTCGTGGTCGATCACACTCGCGAAGCAGGCGCTCCCTGGGCAGCGCAGGTGCAGCCGATCCTGCTGGAGATCGTGCGCAATGTCGCGCGGCATACCGATGCCCGCCATGTGCGGATCGTCGCCGAGCGCCATGGCGGGAATTACGTCATCACCGTGGAGGACGATGGATCCGGCGATGCATCGCACGCCAATGAGGCACAACCGGGTATCGGCCGGTCCGTGGTCGTCGAGGAGTCCCTCGGTGCTCTCGGCGGCCGACTCGAGCGATCCGCGCACCGCTGCAGAATCGAGCTCCCTAGAGGACGGCGCAGTGCCGGCACGGGGGGGCGCGTGCTGCTGGCACTGCTGAGCATTGTCCTGGCGAGCAGTGCCCTGGGCGGATCGATCCAATTCGTCATGCTCCTCGCGGGAGCATCGACGGCGTACGCCGTAGTCGCTGCAGCAGCGCTGCTACTCACGGCCGTCAGTGTGATCACGGTGGTTCGGGGTCGCTTGGTTGGCTGGTCAACCCTGGTTCCCGCGACGATCCTCGCGGCCATTGTGCCCTGGGGTATGGCACTTGCCCCGCAGACGTGCGCGCTGCCCTCGCTGATGCTGACGACGATCAATCTGTCGCTGAACGCGTTCTTCGCCACGCTGCTGTGGGCTCGATCGCGCTGGGCGTGGCTGCTCGTCCTTCCCCCCTTCGCGGGTGTCGGCGCGCTCAGTCTCGAGCCCGGGTTGGCATGCCCACTGCAGGCGGGCGACGTGCTGCTGAGCTCGGCGGTGCTCGTACCGATCCTGATGACCGTGTCGTGGCTGAGCACCCGCAGCGCCGCGCGCTGGGACGAGCAGGATCGGCAGCGATGGGAGACCGAGATCGCCGAGCGCGCCAGGGCCGAGGTCGACGTCGACCTCGCCCGCGCCCTCGATGACAGCGTCGACCTCGCATGGTCACTCATGTGGGAGGTCGCACAGGGGGCCGACCTCGACGACGAGCGCCGTCGCAGCCTGCGTACCGCCGACTCCATGATCCGCTCGTCGCTGCAGGTCGATCCGCGGACCGCGGGAGGGATGGTCCTCGCGGCGAGGGAGATCGTCGCGCGCGTCGCGGCAGACGGCACACCCTTGCACGTGAGGTCCCTGCGTGGCTCGACGGATCCGCGACCGCTGGGGCGCGATCTCGTGGACGCCCTGGTGGGTGTCGTAGCACAGGCCGCCGGCGCCGACATCAGCATCCATGTATTCACGGACGAGCATGACGACTACCTCACGATCACCGCACCGGCTGTCGCAGCGGCCAGGTCTGGGTTCGTGCCCGGCTGGGATGACAATCGGGGCGGTTGCCTGGTCGAGGTCGAGTACGTCGGGGATCACCCGGACACGGCCGCCGAGGTGACGCTGATCGTCTCCCGGCCGATCCAGTCCTCTGAGGCCGCTGACCCAGCGCAGGTGGCTGTGGTGGGATAGCGGCATGAATCTCGCTGCTGACGTCATCGTGATCGGAAGCGGCATGGGGGGTGCCACCTTCGCCCATCGGCTTGCTGAGCGCGGCCTTGACGTGATCGTGCTCGAGCGCGGTCACCGACTGCCCAAGGAGCCCCAGAACTCCTCGCCGGAGGCGGTGTTCGTGCAGCGCCGCTACAAGCCGGACGACACCTGGTACACGGTCGATGGCGAGCCCTTCGCGCCCGGCGTCCACTACGTCGTCGGGGGCAATACCAAGGTCTACGGCTCGTCGCTCCCGCGTCTTCGTGAGCGCGACTTCGAGGAGACCGTCTACCCGACGGCGGTCTCGCCCGCATGGCCATTCAGCTACGCCGATCTCGAGCCCTACTACGTGCAGGCGGAGCGTCTCTACAACGTGCACGGATCACCCGCACCATTCGAGCCCTGGCGCAGCGAGCCCTATCCCTACCCGGCGCTCGCACATGAGCCCTACGTCGCGGAGACCTTGCGCAGGCTCGCCGAGCAGGGCGTGCATCCGGCGACGACCGCCATGGGAGTGGACCTGCGGCCCGACGGACGCTGCATCCGATGCGGGACATGCGATGGGTTCCCGTGCCGCTGGGATGCCAAGTCCGATGCGGAGATCTGCGCCCTCGACCCGGCGCTCGCGACAGGACGCGTGCGCCTCGTCGAGGGCGCGTACGTCGATCGCGTCGAGACAGACTCGAGTGGTCGCATCGCACGAGCGCTGGGCACTGTGGATGGAGAGCCGCTCGAGGTCACCGGGCGAATCTTCGCCCTGGCGGCGGGAGCAGCCAACACTGCGGCCCTGCTCCTGCGCAGTGGCGTCGCCAATTCATCCGGCTTGGTCGGCTCCCGCTACATGATGCACAACAACACGCATATCGCTGCGAT
>JALQSY010000175.1 GCA_023264215.1 Candidatus Nanopelagicales bacterium | reverse complement strand
CGACGCGGCCTTCGCGTCGTACGCCGAGGCGGCGGGCACGGCGTACCAGCCGGTGACCGACGAGGACTGGGCCGCGGAGTACTACTCGCTCGACATCGCCGCGGGGATCGTCGACAGCCTCGATGACGCCCTCGCCCACATCCGCCGCTGGTCGTCCGGTCACACCGAGGCGATCGTCACCGACTCGCAGTCGGCCGCCCAGGCGTTCATCGCCGGGGTCGACGCGGCCGCGGTCATGGTCAACGCCTCGACGCGCTTCACCGATGGCGGGGAGTTCGGCTTCGGCGCGGAGATCGGCATCTCGACGCAGAAGCTCCATGCCCGCGGGCCGATGGGCCTGCCCGAGCTCACCACCACGACGTACGTCGTCGTCGGCGACGGTCACATCCGGCAGTAGTCCGGCAGGCTGCAGGTCACGCGCGTCGTACGAGCAAACGAGGCTTGCGGTCGCCCAAAAAGCTCGTTTGCTCGTACGACGCAGTACGACGCGGCCCGGAGGGGTCGATCGGGCCCACATCCGGCAGTAGTTCGGCAGGCCGGCCCCGGCCGCTAGGCTGGGAGGCAGACGGGACGAGGGGTCCCGGCAGGGAAGGAGTGCCATGAGCCCGCTCACCGCCGCGATCGTGGCTTCGGCTGAGGGTGGCGAGGAAGGCCTCGTATCCCCCTACGTCTTCGGGGGCGTCGCGCTCGGTGTTCTCGTGCTCCTCCTCATCGTCACCATGCTCATCAACGTCGACCGCTAGTCGACGTCGATCCCCTCCACCGTCATGCGCATCGGGGTCATGGGCGGGACCTTCGACCCGATTCACATCGGCCACCTCGTGGCGGCCTCCGAGGTCGCGCATCGCTTCGACCTCGACCGGGTGGTCTTCGTGCCCACCGGCCAGCCGTGGCAGAAGACCCATCGCCGAGTCTCCGCTCCCGAGGATCGCTACCTCATGACCGTCATCGCTACGGCGCCCGATGATCGTTTCAGCGTCTCGCGCGTCGACGTCGATCGTGAGGGTCCGACCTACACGGTCGACACACTGCGCGATATCCGCGCGGAGCAGGGCGATGAGCACGACTACTACTTCATCACCGGTGCCGATGCCCTCGCTGAGATCCTGTCGTGGCGCGAGCCCGACGAGGTGCTGCGCCTGGCGCATCTGGTCGGCGTGACCCGGCCGGGGCACGTGCTCAGCGATCCCGGGCTCGCGCCCGGACGTGTCACCTTGCTCGAGATCCCCGCGCTGGCGATCTCCTCGAGCGATATCCGCGCACGCGTGGCCGCGGGGGAGCCGATCCGCTACCTCGTCACGCCCGGGGTGGAGTCCTACATCGCGAAGGTCGGGTTGTACGCCACATGAGCGTGGCTCAGCGCGTCATCATCGTCGCGGTGGGCGCCCTCGTCATCGTCCTCGGCCTGGGCCTGGTGTCGATCGTCAGGTCCGAGGGCGTCCCGGTGCCCGAGCCGTCCCCGACGTCGGACCTGGTCGAGGAGACGCTGCTGCTCCAGGTGCTCGACGGCGATGGATACGGCGTCGGCAACGTCGTCATCGGTGTCGAGGCGACGCAGCGCGACTCCTTCACGACGATGCTGGCGGTGCCGGCGAGCCTGCTCGTCCCACAGGGCGACGACAGCGTCACGCTGGGCAGCACTCCGGATGCGACGGACACCCTCGCCGGGGTCCGGGCGATCGAGGAGGGCCTGGGCATCCGCATCGATGCCGGCCTCACGCTCGACCGACTCGCCTTCGCCGGCCTGGTCGATGCCGTCGGCGGCATCTGGGTCGAGTTGGATCGCCCGATCCTGCTGCCCGCGATCGGAGACGACAATCGCCGTCGGGTCCTCGGTCCCGGCCGGGTCAACATGGACGGCATCGCAGCCGCCGACTACGCCGTCCTGCGCCTGCCGGGGGAGAGCGAGCAGGATCAGATCGACCGCTTCCTCGGGGTGCTCACCCAGGCACTCGTGAGGCTCCCAAGCGCCGATGACCAGATGCGCCAACTGCTCACCAGCCTCGGCTCGCTCGCGGCCTCGACGGTGCCGACGGAGGATCTGGTCCCCTTCCTCATGGCCGTGCGGGCCGACATCGCTTCCGCGCGCATGGCTCAGTGGACGCTTCCGGTCGAGGTGATCCGCGGCGGGTCGCGACCCGCCTCCGTCGCCGCACCCGACGCCGAACCCCTCGTGGAGAAGCTCTTCCCCGACGCCCGGGTCGAGCCCGAGCCTGCGGGGATGACAGGCTGATGCCTTCCAATCGATCGAGGATGTGACGCGCGTGCCGGCAACACCCGAGGCGATCGCACTTGCTCAGGCAGCGGCCGAGGCCGCGGCGGACAAGCTGGCGACCGACATCGTGGCGATCGATGTCAGCCAGTACCTCGTCATCACCGACATCTTCCTGCTGTGCACCGCGGCCAACGACCGCCAGGTCAAGGCCGTCGTTGATGCGATCGAGGAGCGCCTCGCCCGCGAGGGCGCCAAGCCGATCCGACGCGAGGGCGAGAAGGAGAGCCGCTGGGTGCTGCTGGACTACGGCGACATCGTCATCCACGTGCAGATCGCCGAGGAGCGCATCCACTACGCGCTCGAGCGGCTGTGGAAGGACTGCCCCGAGGTCCCGCTCGACGTCGACACCGCCCGCTGATGCGCCGCATCGCCATCTGGCGCCATGGGCGCACGTCGTGGAATGCCGAGCAGCGCTTCCAGGGCCAGACCGACATCGAGCTCGACGACGTCGGCACGGCTCAGGCCGCGCGGGCGGCCTCGATGCTCGCCTCCCTTCCGCCCACGGCGATTATCGCCTCGGATCTCATGCGCACCCGGCAGACGGCCGCGCCCCTGGTGGCCATGACGGGCATCGACCCGACGTATGACGAAGGCCTGCGCGAGACGTTCGCGGGGGAGTGGGAGGGCAAGACGCGGCCGGTCCTCCTCGAGGAATACGGCGATGCCCTGCACCGCTGGTCCGCCGATCCGCACATGCGCGCCGGCGTGCACGGCGAGACGCGCGTCGAAGTCGCGGATCGAGTCGTCGCTGCTGTTGATCGCGGCCTTGCTGGACTGGCGGATGACGGCGTCCTCATCGTCGTCACGCACGGCGGTGCTGCCCGCGCCGGCATCGGCAAGCTGCTGGGGCTGCCACCGGAGCACTGGGGCGCGCTCGGCGTGCTCACGAACTGCTCATGGAGCGTGCTGCTCGAGAACAACTCCCACGGACACGGTCCTGCGTGGCGACTGCAGGAATACAACGCCGGCTCGTTGCCCACTCCCGCCCTCGCCGACGACCGCTGACGCTCGTGCGGGTATGCTTCCGATTCGCTCGTTTCGGGGCTGTAGCGCAGTTGGTAGCGCACCTCCATGGCATGGAGGGGGTCAGGGGTTCGAATCCCCTCAGCTCCACACATTCACCGGCGTCTAGTGCCCGGGGTCGAGTTCCGAAAGTTTCCGATACTCGCGTTCGGTGAACCGTCCGTAACGACGACGACGCAAATACGCCTGCGGATCGGGTTCGGGCACCACGTCCGCCGGGATAGCCGGTCGCGGCCACAGCAGCAGCTTGGCGATCGACAGTCCGACGAAGATGATCGTGTTGAAGGCGACGAACGCTGCCAGGTAGAAGAACCACAGACTCTGCAGCACACTCTCGGGGAACAAGATCCCAGCGACGACCGTCATGTCGTGGCCCTCTCGACGTGACCCCACTCGGTTCGGCTGCCGCGGAGGATGTCGAACAGGCACTTGACGAAGATGATCTGCAAGTAGAAGTCGTAGACGATCTCCAGCACGATTGGTGCCGCAACCAGGCG
>JALQSY010000174.1 GCA_023264215.1 Candidatus Nanopelagicales bacterium | reverse complement strand
GGTGGCGGAGATACTCGCCGAATTGGGCTTGGGCCCCAAGACCATCGCCGCAGCCATCCTCCACGACACTGTCGAAGACACGGGATATCCGCTGGAGTCGTTGAGGCAAGAGTTTGGTGAAGAAGTCGCGATGCTCGTCGACGGCGTCACCAAGCTCGACCGAGTCAAATATGGCGAAAACGCCCAGGCCGAAACGGTGAGAAAAATGATTGTCGCGATGTCCAAAGACATTCGCGTGTTGGTGGTCAAACTCGCCGATCGACTGCATAACGCCCGTACCTGGGGGTTTGTGAGTCCCGAGTCGGCTGCTCGTAAGGCGCAGGAAACCCTCGACATCTACGCGCCGCTGGCACACCGCCTGGGAATCCAAGCGATCAAGACTGAGCTGGAAGACCTCTCCTTCGCGGTGTTGAATCCGAAACTCTACGTCGAAATCGAGAGCCTCGTGCGCGACCGCACCCCGCAGCGCGAGGAGTTCGTGCAGCAGGTCATCGACGCCGTCGGCGACGATCTCAAGGCCGGCAAGATCAAGGGCCAGGTCGTCGGGCGCCCGAAGCAGTACTACTCGATCTACCAGAAGATGGTGCTGCGCGGCCGCGAGTTCACGGAGATCTACGACCTCGTCGGCATCCGCGTGCTGGTCAACAACATCCGCGACTGCTACGCCGTGCTCGGGGCGATCCACGCCCGCTGGAACCCGATCCCGGGGCGGTTCAAGGACTACATCGCGACGCCGAAGTTCAACCTCTACCAGTCGCTGCACACCACGGTGATCGGGCCGAAGGGCCGCCCGATCGAGATCCAGATCCGCACGCACGAGATGCATCGCACCGCCGAATACGGCGTCGCGGCCCACTGGAGCTACAAGTCGGGCGCTTCCAACCCGAACGAGCTCGAGAAGGACGCGTGGCTGCGCTCGATGCTCGAGTGGCAGCAGGGGGTAAGTGACCCGGGTGAGTTCGTCGAGGACCTCAAGGGCGACCTTTTCGACCAGGAGGTGTTCGTCTTCACGCCGAAGGGAGAGGTCCAGTCGCTGGCCGCCGGCTCGACGCCCCTGGACTTCGCCTACACCATCCACACCGACCTCGGCCACCGCTGCGTCGGCGCGAAGGTCAACGGCCGGATCGTGCCCCTTGGCTACGAGCTGCGCTCCGGAGATCGGGTTGAGGTGCTCACCGGCCGGCGCGAGCGCGGCCCCTCCCGCGACTGGCTGGCCATGGTCAAGACCACCCGCGCCCGCAACAAGATCAAGCAGTGGTTCAAGGCCGAGGGCCGGGAAGACGCCGAGCGCAAGGGCCGCGAGCTCCTCCAGGCAGAGCTGCGTGATGCCGGCCTGCCGCCGCAGAAGATCACCGGCTCGCCCCTCCTGGCCAACGTCGTGCGCGAGATGGGCTTCCGGCGCACCGAGGACTTCTACGTGGCCCTGGGCGGAGCGAAGATCAGCCCCAAGGTCGTCACCACCAAGGTCCTGCAGAGCCTGAAGGAAGGCAAGGCGGCCGAAAGCGAGGAGCCCGAGGCCACCGGCGTCGCCCGGCCGGTCTCCCGCACGCCGCGGGCCACCTCCGAAGAGTTCGGGATCCACGTCGACGGCGTGGACAGCGTCATGCTGCGCCTGGCCCGGTGCTGCCACCCGGTGCCCGGCGACCCGATAGTCGGCTACGTGTCGCTGGGGCGCGGCATAACCATCCACCGCGACGACTGCCGCAACGTCGCCGCGCTGCGCCGAGACCCCGACCGCTTCGTAACCGTTCGCTGGGAGGGTGAGCACGAAACCGCCTTCCAGGCCGAGATCCACATCGACGCCTGGGACCGGCACCGCCTGCTCGAGGACCTCACGCGCACGATTGCCGAGCAGGGCGTGAACATCGTGGAGGTCCGCTGCCTGGACCAGCGGCCGATGGTCAGCGACCGCTTCGTGGTCGAGGTGGGGGACACCATGACCCTCAAGACGACGATCGCCCGCCTGCGGCAGGTCGACGGGGTCTTCGACGCTTACCGCGTGACGCCGTCGGCCTGAGTGACGTCGACGACGGCCAGGGCGCCGGGCAGCACTCCGAAGCTGGCCGTCTCGTAGCGGCCCACGAAATCCCCGTCGGCCTGGATCGCCATCGTCGCGCCCTCACCGGCCCTGACGGTGAGGCTCGAGACGTGGTCGAACCCTTCGATTCCTCGGTGGCGCTCTGCGGCCAGCCGGCGGCTGTAGAGGCGCAGCGCCACGGTGGGCAGCCCGGCGATGCCCTTGAGCAGCACCGCGGCCGACAGCCGTCCGTCGTCGAGGGTCACGTCGGGGCAGGCTTCGATCGGCCGGTCCCCGGCGTAGGTGTAGCTCGGGCCATTCTGGACAAGGACCGTGATGCCGCGGACGCTGTGCTCACCTGAGTTCACGGTGATCTCCGGCGGCCGGCGAAGGTAGCGGCGCGCTGCGACCTGCCCCACGGTGGCCATGTAGTACCACTCGCGCCAGCGGGCCTTGCGCTCGGGCGTGGCCTCCACGATCTCGACCGTGTCGGCGTCTATTCCGGCACCGGCACAGAACGCGAAGACCCGGTCGTTGACCGTGCCCAGGTCGACCCGGCGCGTGGGCACCGGGTCGTCGAGCCGCAGCAGCAGGGCGGTCGCCTCGACGATGTCCGCCGGGATGCCCAGCTGCTTGGCGTACACGTTCTGCGAGCCGCCCGGGAGCGGGTAGAGCGTGGTGTTGGTACCGGCCAGTGCCCCGGCTGCCTCGTTGACCGTCCCGTCACCGCCGACGGTCACCACGAGGTCCACGCCATCCTGCACCGCTGCGCGGGCCAGGTCGGTGGCATGGCCGCTGTGGCTGGTGTCCGCGACGGTCATCTCGTAGCGGCTGGCCAGGGCGGCCAGCACCAGCCCCCGAAGCTCGCGGTCCACGGCGCTGGCGTGCGGGTTGACGATGGCCAGCAGGCGCGTGGCGCTCCCGCCGGGTTCGCGGCGCTGGCGCACGGCTGGCGCCTAGAGGATGCCCCGGCGCCGGAACGCCCAGAGCATTCCGCCGAGCAGGATGACCATCGCGCCGACAATCAGCCAGAAGCCCTCCACCTTGCCCTGCCCGGGCACATGGACGTTCATGCCGAAGATGCTGGCAATCAGGGTCAGCGGCAGGAGGATCACGCTGAACGCGGTGAGGATGCGAAGGATGTTGTTGAGCTGGTGGGAGAGGACCGACTCGTTGGTCTCCTCGAGGGCCTCGACGACCTCCTTGAAGTTCTCCAGCATGTCCCAGACCCGCTCGGAGGCGTCGTTGATGTCGTCGAAGTACATCTCGAGGTCGTCGGCGATATAGCGGCTGGTTGTGCGCTCGAGATCCACCAGGGCGGGTCGCATCGGCCGCACGATGGTGCGGAAGTTGATGACCTCCTGCTTGGCCGTGAAGAGCTCGCGGACCACCTCGTTCGAGCGCCCCTCGAAGACGCCGTCCTCCAGCGCCTCGAGCTTCGCGCCGATCTTGCGCAGCATCGGAAACGAGGCGTCGACCGAGTCGTCGACGATCCGGTAGAGCAGGTAGCCGGCGCCGCGGGAGAAGAGCTTCTCGCGGGTCTCCTCGTTGGAGCGGCAGCGCTCGAACAGGTACTCGACCGGCTGCAGCGGCTGGTTCGGGATCGTCATCACGAAGTCGGGGCCCACGAAGACGTCGAGCTCGGCCGCGTTGAGCCGTCCAACTTCCTTGTCGTAGCGGGGGAACTGCAGGACCACGAACAGGTAGTCGTCGTAGTCGTCCACCTTCGGCCGCTGGTTGCGAGAGCGAAGGTCCTCGTAGTCGAGTGGGTGAAAGTCGAAGTTGGCCTCCAGCCATTCCCGCTCCGGAGCGCCGTAGTGAGGGATGTTGATCCAGCGCAGGCCGGCAGGGCCGGGCCCCTCGATGG
>JALQSY010000173.1 GCA_023264215.1 Candidatus Nanopelagicales bacterium | reverse complement strand
CCAGGCCCAGTCGACGCTGCGCGAACTCGCCGACCTGTTGACCGCTCGCGGCATCGAGGTGGACTACGCGATCCATCCGGTCGCAGGTCGCATGCCGGGACACATGAACGTCCTGCTCGCCGAGGCGTCGGTCCCCTACGAGCAGCTCAAGGAGATGGAGGAGATCAACCCGGACTTCTCCTCCACCGATGTCGTGCTCGTCGTCGGCGCCAATGACGTCGTCAATCCCGCTGCCCGCTCGGATGAGTCCGCGCCGATCTACGGCATGCCGATCCTCGACGTCGACAACGCCCAGCAGGTGGTCTTCCTCAAGCGCTCGATGCGGCCCGGCTTCGCCGGCATCGAGAACGAGCTCCTCTACGACCCCAAGACGACGCTGCTCTTCGGGGACGCGAAGGACTCGCTCACCAAGGTCGTGACATCCCTCAAGGCGCTCTAGTTCGTTGAGTGGCGGGTTATCGCAGCGCTTGGCTGCGTGTCACGTGCGATAACCCGCCACTCAACGACGTGGATTTAGACGACGCCATAGAGGCGATCGCCTGCATCCCCGAGCCCGGGCACGATGTAGCCCTTCTCGTTGAGCCGCAGGTCGAGTCCGGCGGTGACGACGGTGACGTCCACCGGCTTGCCCGCGTACGTCTCCTCCACGTGGCGCAGTCCCTCGGGCGCTGCGAGCAGGGCGATCGCCGTGACATCGCTGGCGCCGCGCTCGAGGAGCAGGTCGATAGCGGTGACGAGTGTTCCGCCGGTGGCGAGCATGGGATCGAGCACGAAGACCTGTCGACCGTCCAGATCGTGTGGGATGCGATCGGCGTACGTCGACGCGATGAGCGAGTCATGGTCGCGGACCATGCCCAGGAAGCCGACCTCCGCCGTGGGCATCAGCCGCATCATGCCCTCCAGCATGCCGAGTCCGGCGCGCAGGATCGGCACAACGAGGGGGCGCGGACGAGCGAGATGGACGCCCGTCGTCTCGGCCACGGGGGTCATGATCGTGACCGGGGTCGTGCGCAGTTGATGCGTCGCCTCGTAGGCCAGGAGCGTCACGAGCTCCTCGACCAGGAGCCGGAAGGTGGCCGAGTCGGTGGTCTCATCGCGGAGCGTGGTCAGCTTGTGGGCGACGAGCGGATGCTGGACGACGACGGTACGCACGAGCGCAGCGTATCGGGGCGAAGGTGTCCCGCGGAGGCGGTCTCGCGTGCCACGATGGGCCCGCATCCGCGGAGGGAGGGAGGTGCCATGGACGACGATGCGGGCTATGCCGTCGCGGCCTGGCGCGAGGAGGGCCGGTGGTCCGTCGCCCTGCTGCCGCCGCGCGCGACCGAGTCCCTGGACGCCTTCCTGGTCGCCCTGCGCCAGCTCATCGCCGAGGGTGGCGCTCTGGGCTTCCTGGTCGTCGACGAGGACTTCTTCGTCGCGGTCCGCATGATGCCCGACGGTGCCGCTCGCCTGCTCCTCTCCGATGTCGGCGCTGCGCTCGAGTACCCGCTGGCGGAGGAGGTCGCCGACATGCTCGAGGCAGACCTGCCCGAGGATGACGAGGAACTCGACGAGGTCGAGCCCGTGGGCGACATCTCCTTCGCGGCGGACATGGGCATGCCGGTGAGCGAGATGGAACTGATCCTCGATGATCCGGACCTCTACCCCGACGAGCAGGTCATGGCGATCGCCTCGCGTCTGGGCTTCGACGATCAGCTGTCGGCAGCCCTCGAGCAATGAGAGTCGCCGACGCGGACATCGAGGCGATGCGCACGGCGCTGGAGTTGGCACGCCAATCCCTTCTCGCCGACGAGGCTGACGTCCCGGTGGGCGCGTTGATCGTGGGGCCTGATGGCGGCGTCATCGCCGCTTCGGCGAATCGGCGCGAGGCGCTCACCGATCCCACGGCCCATGCCGAGGTGGTCGTGCTGCGCGAGGCCGCATTGGCCCTCGACGACACGCATCTGACCGGCTGCTCGCTCGTGGTCACGCTGGAACCGTGCCCGATGTGCGCCGGGGCCGCCGTCCTGGCACGTGTCGACCGGGTCGTCTTCGGGGCCTGGAACGCCGACTACGGCGCTGCCGGCTCCGTGTGGGATCTGATGCGCGACCGTCGACTGTCGCACCGCCCCGAGGTGATCGCAGGGGTGATGGAGCAGGAGTGCGGCTCGGTCGTCCGGGAGTTCTTCGCCCGCCGACGCTGACCCTCCGCCCTGCTGTGTACCCTCTTCGGCGGTGGCGTGTCCGAGCGGCCAAAGGAGCACGCCTCGAAAGCGTGTGTGGGGGCAACTCCACCGTGGGTTCAAATCCCACCGCCACCGCCATTGTTGAAGGGGCACCCCGATGGGGTGCCCCTTCAACAATTTCGGAGCGCGCGGGATTTGGGAGGACGAGGCGAAGTCAAGGACGGCTCCCACCGCCACCGCCATGGGGCTAGTGACGAAACTCGCTAGCCGGAAGTGACGGAACTCCCCGTCGGGGGCTCGGGAGGGCTCCGGGTGGGGAGTTCCGTCGTTCCCGGATGCCAGCAGATGCCCGTCAGTAGGGTCGCAGGGTGCGCCGACTCCTTGTTGCCTCTGTCGTTTCGTCGCTGGCGCTGCTGGGTGTGCCGGCTGCAGCCGGGGCCCAGCCAGCGGTCGAGGCGTCGCCTCAGGCCGAGTCCTCCTCCTCGCTGCGGTGGACGGCATGCGAGGGCGACAGACTCAAGGGCGCGCAGTGCGCCTTCCTGAGGGTGCCCCGCGATTGGGCGCGCCCGAGCGCGGGGAACTACCGGATTGCCGTCGCACGCATTCGAGCGGAGGTTGCGCCCACTCGGGGTGTGCTGATGTTCAACCCAGGGGGCCCTGGTGGCGCGGGCCTGGATGCCCTGCGATTCGTGCAGCGAGGGCTGCCGAAGGAGGTGCGCGACTCCTTCGACGTGGTGACCTTCGATCCCCGCGGAGTCGGCGAGTCGCAGCCCGCCTTTGCCCCATGTCGCACCCCCGAACCCGATCTTCCGGTGACAGGTGCAGTCGATTGGGATGCAGTGACCACCGCACATGTCGACGCGATGTCCGCGGCACTGCAGAAGTGCCTCCAAGTGAACAGGGCCGACGCCCAGTTCGTCGGTACCTGGCAGGTCATTCGCGACGTGGACTCCCTACGCCGCGCACTGGGAGTCGAGAAGATCTCGTTCTGGGGCATGAGCTACGGCACGACGATTGGTCGCGCGTATGCCCAGCAGTTCCCCCAGCGCCTGCGTGCGCTCGTGCTCGACGGCACCATCACCCCGACACCGTCCGTTGGCGACTACGCGCGCGAGCACATCTGGGACGACGCCACGGCCATCCAGACGATGCTCGGAGCCTTCGGTGCCAAGAGCAAGCGTGCCTACAGGACGGTGATGAACTTCCTCGAGGACCAGACGATCCCCACGCAGGACGGCGACGTCCTCACGAGGTGGTCCGTGTCTGGCTACCTGGTGAATACGGCGGCGTACCAATCCCAGTGGGACGAGGCCAGGCAACTGATCAATGAGTTGTATGCCGCGATACGCAAAGCTCGTGCCGTCAGTCGAGATGCCTCTCAGCGCATCGCGTCCAGTGCTGTGACTACCCGCTCCGGTGGTGGGAGCAATCCGGCCTACTTCTTCGTGAACTGCTCCGACATGCACGACCGCCCGTCCGTGCGGGTGATCGCCGGTGCCGCCGAGCAGGCGGCGAAGGTCGGCGGGACAGCGCTTGGCGCGACCCCGTTGGGGGAGGGCACGCAGTGCGCGGGGCTCCCTCCGCTCGGCCGGTCTGTCCCGCCCCTGGCCGGGACGCTGCGACTGCCCACCCCGCCGGTCGTCGTGAACTCCGTCGGAGACAACCGGACTCCGTGGCTCGGAGCGCGTGAGACAGCCAACGCGTTCACCGGCTCGTCGATGGTCACCTACGCGGGCAC
>JALQSY010000172.1 GCA_023264215.1 Candidatus Nanopelagicales bacterium | reverse complement strand
TGCGGTGGGCGAGGCTGTGTGCACAGCCCAGACGATGGCCGCCGGGATGACGGCGATGACTGCGCCGACGACGGGTGCCCAGAGCATGGCGCGGCCGGTCACGCGCCGGTCGACGACGCCGACATCACCGGTCGGCAGGATGGTCAGCAGCCCGACCGACAGGCGCAGGGACCTCACTCGGGGGGCTCCGAGGCGGTGCTCACTCCTGCCTCGGCGAAGGTGAGCATCTCGCCCAGGGCTGCTGCCGCCGAGGCGACGAGCGGGACGGCCAGCAGCGCGCCCGTGCCCTCGCCGAGCCGCATCTGCATATCGAGCAGGGGTGCGAGATCGAGCCGGCCGAGCGCGATCGCGTGCGCCGGCTCGGTGGAGCGGTGGCCGGCCTGCCACCAGTCGCGGGACTTGTACGCCGCGCGATGCGCGATGAGCGCTGCGGCGGAGATGACGGTGCCGTCGAGGATCACCGGCGTGCGTCGAGCAGCCGCACCGAGCAGCAGGCCGACCATGGTGGCGATATCGGGTCCGCCGATGGCCGCGAGCAGATCGATGGGCGAACCCTTGTGCTCCTTGCCACGGCGCATGGCATCGCGGACGGCGGCAGCCTTGCGCATCCACGTCTCATCGTCGATGCCCGTGCCGCGACCGACGACCGACAGGATGTCCGCGGGGCCGAGGAGTCCGATGATCGCGGCTGCGGAGGTCGTGTTGCCGATCCCCATGTCTCCGACGATGAGCAGGTCAGCACCCGCGTCGATCTCGGCCTCGGCGATCGCGACGCCGAGTGACACGGCCGCGCGGGCCTCGTCGAGAGTCATCGCGTCCTCGCGGTCGATCGACCCGCTGGACCGACGGATGCGCCCGACTGTCACGGTCGGATCCAGGTCGTCGACGTAGTCCGCCTCGGCGTCCACGCTCACGTCGACGACGCGGACACGGGCGCCCACCTGGCGGGCGAGCGCATTGGCTGCCGCGCGATCCGCAAGGAAGGTCCGCACCATCTGGGCGGTGACCTCCGGGGGATAGGCCGACGTGCGGGCGGTGCGCGCGACACCGTGGTCGCCCGCGACGATGACGAGCACGGCGCGCTGCGGAGGGGCCGGCGGGCACTGCCCGCGGACCGATGCCCACCAGGTGCCGAGGTCCTCGAGTCGACCAAGTGCGCCATCGGGTTTGGTGAGCTGCCGCCATCGCGATGTCGCCTCCTGGGCGACGGCGCGGTCGGGCCAGTCGATGCGCGCGATGACGTCGGCGAGCGGATCGCGCTCGTCGGTGGCGGCGGCGTCGGAGTCAGCCATGGCGTCCGCCGATCTGCAGGCCTCGGCCAGCGACCATGAGCGTCACGCTGTCGCACCCGTCGGCGATGACCTGATGCGCACGGCCGAGCAGGTCGACGAAGATTCGCCCCGACGATGTCGCGGGGACGACGCCCATGCCGACCTCGTTGCTCACGAGGAGCACGGTGGCAGGGCATGCCTCGATCGCTGCACGCAGGTCCTTGGCGGCCGCGTCGGCGGCCGCGGTGAGCGCGCCGCGGTCATCCCAGGCCGGGCAGGCGCCATCGAGCACGCCCGTGAGCCACAGGGTCAGGCAGTCGACGAGCACGGCGGAGCCTGCGGTGGCCTCGCGCAGGGCCGGGATGACCGCGTCGGGACCCTCGAGCGTGCGCCAGTGCGCGGGGCGTCGCGCACGATGGGCCTCAATGCGCGCGGTCCATTCGTCGTCGCCGGGGCGATCGGCGGCCGTGGCGACGTAGGTGACATCGGCGAACATGCGCGCTCGCCGCTCGGCTTCACGCGACTTGCCCGAGCGCGCTCCACCCAGGATGAGTTCGCGCCGCGCGCCGCCGACGACGGTGCCATCGTCGACGAGACTGACGCCGAGCGCATCGAGCCGCTCGCGCAGCTCGGCCTCGGGCGGATTGTGATGGCTGAGGTGCACCGCGACCACTCGGGTGTGCTTGGTGCGAGCCCCGACCGCTGTGAGTCGTTCGAGCATGAGCGGCAGCGTGGTGAGATCGAGGTGCCCCGTGCCGTGCTCGGTGTGATCCCCGAACGTCTCCTCGACGAGGATCACGTCGTATGCCGCGTCGCGCATGCGCTCCACGTCGTCGAGGACGCCGGTGTCCGTCGCGTAGAGGATGCGGCTTCCGCCCGGAGTGGTCACGTCGTACAGCACTGCCTCGGCCGCCACGGAATCATGCGTGCGGCCATCGTGCCGCGCGGGGATCACGCGCGCGACGTACGCACCCGAGGCGGTCTGCAGGGTCAGCGTCATGTCCGGGGCGACCTCATGGAGCTCGACCGGCGTGCGCGGGCCGATCCAGTCGCGACAGGCCGCGATCACCGCGGGCGGGCCCCACAGGTGGATGGTGTGCGGAGTGGGATTCCAGTCCAGCCACAGCAGCAGCGCGGGATCGAGATGGTCGGGGTGCGCGTGCGTGACCAGGATGTGCTGCACGCCGCGGAGGTCTCGGCCCGCTCGCGCGACGGCGCTCGGCACGGTCGGCCCCGCGTCGATGAGGATGGTGCCGTCGAGGAGGGCGGCGGTCGGAGTGCGCACTCGGCCCTGGCTGCGCATGTCGGCGCACGACGCGCATGCGCAGAAGGGGCTCGGCCATCCATCGGCGGATCCGGTGCCGAGGACGAGGACCTCGCTCACATCCGCTCAGTTCGTTGAGTGGCGGGTTGCAGCACGGAATCGCCGTCCGAAGCTGCGGTAGGCCGCCAGTCAACGAACTCGACAGCTGGCGCGAAGTTGGCGCGGCGCGATGCGCGCTCCAGCGCGCTGAGCACGGGCCGGCCGGCGATGAGGATGAGCACGGCGGTGAGCACCCCGCGTGGGATATCCCAGCCCAGCGATGTGACGAGCGAGAACGCCAGCCACCGCGCGAGGTTGTCGGAGACGGGCGCGCCCGGATCGAACATGATCGCGGGGGAGTACGCCGTCGCCTCGAGCCCGCCGAGGAAGGGCCAGAACCACAGGTTCATGACCAGGCCGTAGGCCATCGACGCGATGAGCCCGTACGCCGCGAGCATGCCGATCTCGGCCCGACCGCGCGAGCCCGACAGGGTCGACTGCGCCGACCCTTTCGGCCACGATGGGAGGAGTCCTGCACCGAGGCCGACCCAGGCAGCGGCGATCATCTGGAACGGCAGCCACGGCCCGACGCCGCCGGTGATCAGCGCGGACGCGGCGAGCGACAGCGACCCCAGTGCGAACCCGAATCCCGGTCCGAGCGCGCGACCGCCGAGGATGATGATGAACCAGATCGGCTCCAGGCCCGCGGTCCCGGCGCCGAGTGGGCGCAGGATGCACACGACCGCGGCGAGCACGCCGAGGATCGCAATGGCCTTGGCATCCATCCCGCCGTCGGCGACCTGCGCGAGTACGACCAGCAGCACCAGCGGCACGATCGCGGCAAAGATCCATGGCGCATCCGCACTGTGCGCGACGGCGGTCGACCCGGGCTCGGCGATGAACGGCCATCCGAAAGCCAGGATTCCCACGGCGGTCGCGAGGATCACTGCGGCCCAGGATCGCGCGCCCATGGCGACGGCGGGGGCGCTCACCCCGTCACCGCCAGGGCTTCGCGCACCTGTCCGACAGTGAGGGGGACCTCGGAGGTGTCTGCATCCGCCAGCACCTTGGCCACCTGCGGTGCGAACAGGGGCGAGCCGACGACCACCTCGGCTGTGGGGCCGTCGGCGACGACCTCGCCGTCGGCGAGGACGACCACGCGTGTCGCGGTCTCCGCGGCGAGCTCGACGTCGTGCGTGGCGACGACGATCGCGTGGCCGCTGTCCGCGAGATCGCGCAGCAGTTGGGACAGGCGCTCCTTGGTCGGATAGTCGAGTCCGCGGGTGGGCTCGTCGAGCAGGATGACGGCGGGGGTGGCTACGAGGATCACGACGAGTGCGAGCACGAGCCGCTGACCCTCC
>JALQSY010000171.1 GCA_023264215.1 Candidatus Nanopelagicales bacterium | reverse complement strand
CCACAGCGTGATCGGCAGGGTCGCTACGTTGCTGAGCTCCAGAGTGACGTGGCCGGAGAAGCCCGGGTCGATGAAGCCCGCGGTCGAGTGCGTGAGGAGCCCCAGCCGACCGAGCGAGGACTTGCCCTCCAGGCGCCCGGCGATGTCGTCGGGCAGGGTGACAACCTCGTACGTCGATGCCAGCACGAACTCGCCAGGGTGCAGGATGAAGGCCTCATCCGAGCCCGCCTCGACCAGTCGCGTCAGATCGGGCTGCTCCTCCGCCGGATCGATGTGCGGGTAGCGGTGGTTCTCGAACACACGGAAGTAGCGATCGAGGCGCACGTCGACGCTGGACGGCTGGATCATGCCCGGGTCGTAGGGGTCGAGGCCGACGCGCCCGGCGTCGAGCTCGGCGCGCAGATCGCGGTCGGAGAGCAGCACGGCCCGAGGCTATCGGGCCTGCCGGTCAGTCGTCCTCGAACCTCTCATCGGCGTCCTGCGTCGCGCGTTCGAAGGCCTCCATCTGGGCGTTGATATAGGCGATCCGGCCCAGGAGCGATACCGACTCGAGCACGTGGCCGGTCCCCTGGGTCCCCATTCGGTCAGCAAGTTCGCGCAGCCGTTCATCCAGAGCGCGCGCCGCGGGTACGACGTCCGAGGACTCCGCGCGCACCGGCATTCCCGGCGAGCCGAGCGCAAGCCGCCCCACGTCCGCGAGCTCATCAAGCAGATCCGCCAGCACATCCTTGCCCAGTGCCGGGTCCTGGCCCTTGCGGTCGTAGTCCCGGTTGATCGCTCCCGCTAGTCCGCGGACATGAACGCCGATGCTGGCCAGTCTCCGCAGCCGAAGCGCATCGTCATCGATGGCGCCGCGCGCCGAGCGACCACGCGGATTGAAGGCCACCATCTCCACAAGCTGGGTGAGCGCGTCGCGTGCGGCCTCAGCGTCACGCCTCAGCGCGCGACTGTCGGGGACGAAGTGGTGCAGTTCATCGGGATCGAGATCGCCCTTGGTCTCGCGGATTTCCCTGGCGATCGCATCGAGGAGGGTGAGCATGTGATCGCGGTAGTCCTGCAGGGCGATCTCGAAGCGCTCGGGGTGCGGCTTCGGCGGTGGCAGGTAGATCGACAGGATTCCGATCGCGCCCCCGATGGCGACATCGACCACGCGCCATCCCGCCTGCTCCCAGGTCACCTGGCCCAGGGCGAACACGAAGAGCACCGCGGTGGGGATCTGGAATCGCGCCCCCAGGGACACGGGCAGACGACTCGCCACGACGAGCGCCACCAGCATGGCGATCAGCACGGACCACCAGGTCACGTCGACGACCGTCACCCACAGCGTGGCCGCGAAGACCCCGAGCGCAGTGGTGAGGATGCGCTGCAGCGACAGGCCGAACGTGCTCCACGGTGAGGACGAGATCACCAGCAGCGTCGTGAGCGGCGCGAAGATGCCGAAGGAACTCGGCGACACCCAGTAGCCCACCATCCAGGACACGGTGACCGCGATGCCGATGCGCAGGATCTGCCACGGTGAGCGGAATGACGCGGGCCGCTGCTGCATGACATCGGCGAGGCGCAGGTCCGGCAGGATGTCGCGACCATCATCCGCTGGTCGCTCGCCCGTCGCCACGAAGGACACCCTAGGACCGCAGGGCCCCGCTAGGGTCGCGGCGTGCGACTGCACATCAGCGATCCCGGACACGTCAGCCTGCGTCGAGCCGTGCGGACGACCGTCGCGGTGGTCGCGGCCCTGGCGATCGCGCTCGCTGCCATCCCCGGAAGCCCCGGGGTCGTCATGGCCGCATTCGGCGTCTTCGCCTTCGTCGCCACGGCGGACTTCGGGGGCAGCATCCGGCGCCGCGTGGACGCCTTCATCGGCTGCGCGATCGTCGGCGTTCCCCTCATCGCCATCGGCACCGCGGTATCAGGCTCCGTCCCGGCGATCATCGCGGTCACATTCGTCGTGACCGCGTCGCTGGCCTACCTGGCGCTACTGCGCGGCACGGTCGCGAGCGCGGTGCCGGCACTGACGATCGTCTACATCGTGTCGGTGATGGTCACCGGATCGCTCGACGATCTCGGCGTCATGCTCGTCGGCTTCGCCATCGCTCTCAGTGTCGGGCTGGCCGCGACTCTCGTCGTCTTCCCCCACCGAAGCCTGCGACCGATCACGCACGCGTGCGCCGGAGCACTCAGGACCCTGGCCGATGCCCAGGAACGACGGGCAGCGGGTGGCGTTCTCGATCGCGCTGCTCTGCAATCCGCGCTCGACGGCATCCGGTCGGCGTACCTGGGCAACCCCTTTCGATCGACCGGGCTGCATCGATCCGACCGGGCGCTGTTCATCCTCGCGGGTCAATTGCAGACCCTTCTCGCCGGCCTCCTGCGCGTCGACCCCAGCGAGTCGGTGTCCCTGGCCCTCACCCCGAGCGGCGAGCTCACGAAGGTGAGCGCGCGGACCCTCGCGTCGCTGGCAGATGACATCGAACGCCGTTCCGGCACCCCTTCCGCCGACCCCGTCGGGCGCCTGTGGGTCGCGCAGTGGGACAACGCGGTGCGACTCGTCGCGGATCCATCGCAGGGCCCGAACACGGATCGACTCAAGACCGTCATCGATGCGTTTCCCACTCGCCTGATGGCCCTGGCAACGATCCGGCTGACGATCCTGGTGCGGCGCATCCTGCAATTGCCCGACGAGGACTTCGACTCGTATCCCATCGCCGTGCCCCAGCCCCCGGACGCATCGCCCTGGCGTCAGTTGCGCGCGCAGTTGACGCTGACGTCGCCATGGCTCCGCACGGCCCTGCGCACCGGGGCCGCGCTCGCAGCCGCATCTGCCGTGGTCGAGATCGTCGGCCTGTCCCACGGCTTCTGGGTGCTGCTCGGTGCCCTCGCGGTACTGCGCAGCGACAGCAGCCAGACGCTGCGCACATCGCTGGCTGCTCTTGCCGGGACCTTCGTCGGGGCGCTCATCGGAGGCGGCCTGCTGCTTGTGCTCGCTCCCGACCGATGGCTCTACGCGCTCCTCGTGGTGGCGACGGCGTTCCTCGCGGTCTACTCCCAGGGCACGCTGGGCCTGGTCGTCTCGCAGGCGATCTTCTCGCTGTACGTCATCGTCGTCTTCAGTTTCGTCGACTGGCCGCCTGATCTCTCGACAGCAGCGGCACGCCTCGAGGACATCATGATCGGCGTTGTCGTCAGCCTGGTCGTCGCCGTCCTGCTGTGGCCACAGGGCGTGTACGCCGGCCTCGGACGCAATGTCGTCGACGCGATCGCGTCGTGTCGCCGGGTGCTGGAGGACGCGATGGCTGACTTCATTCACGGCGGCGAGCACCTCGATCCCCAGGAGATCCAGGGAATGCGCGTGCGCATGTCGCGAGCGGTGGAGATCGTCGAGGTGCTCATCAATTCCCACGCGCCGGGGTCCCAGCAGCGAGCCGCCGAGTGGTCAGAGGTGCTCGACAACCTGCGCACCCTGTCCGTCGCCGGTGTACTCATCGGCACCTGGTCGAAGGGGCAGCCGTCCATCGAGCAACTCGTCCCCACGCTTGCGGGACCCCTCACCGAAGACACCGAGGCAGCGTCGTCAGCGTGGGCAGAGGTCAGTGACGCGCTTCAAGGCCGTGCACCATCCGCCGGCGTGCATATGGAGCCCTTCGTCAATCGAGCTGTCGGGGCCATGGGAGACGTGGACCTCACCGACCGGCAGATCGCCGAGAGGGTGGTGGCGTCCATCTGGCAGCACTCGTGGCTTTTCGTCACCGATCAGGCTGCGGCGACTGCACTTGAGCCAGCCCGGGCGCTCGCGTGACCCGCTGGCATACTGTGACGCGAGGTCACGCCTCGCGGGTGTAGTTCAATGGCAGAACATCAGCTTCCCAAGCTGACAGCGCGGGTTCGATTCCCGTCACCCGCTCGCAACGAAATGGCCTCGGGTTGATCCCCGGGGCCATTTTGGTG
>JALQSY010000170.1 GCA_023264215.1 Candidatus Nanopelagicales bacterium | reverse complement strand
GCGTGGACTGGTTCCGGCAGTTCGGCACCGAGAAGTCACCCGGCTTCAAGGTCTTCGCTGTCTCCGGCCATGTCGCGCGTCCGGGCATCTACGAGGCCCCGCTGGGGATCACCATGCGCGAGCTCCTGGACTACGCCGGCGGCGTTGTCGGCGGTGACGGCACGGTGAAGTTCTGGATCCCGGGCGGCTCATCGGTGCCGATGCTCACCGCGGACCACCTCGACACCCCGCTGACGTACGAGGCCATGGCCGAGGCCGGCACGATGCTGGGCACCGGCACGCCGATGGTCTTCAACAGCACGGTGAGCGTCGTCAAGGCGGTGACGCGCTGGCTGGAGTTCTACAAGCACGAGTCCTGCGGCAAGTGCACGCCGTGCCGCGAGGGGACCTACTGGATCACCGGTGTCCTCGAGCGATTCGAGCACGGACGCGGATCCGATGCCGACATGGACCTGCTGGTGGAGGTCTGCGGCAACATCGCCGGCCGGTCGTTCTGCGCACTCGGCGACGCCGCCGCCACGCCGTACCCCGGTGCACTGAAGTACTTCCGCGACGAGTTCGTGGCGGCGACGCACACGCCTGTCGACGAAGCCTTCCCGCCGGCTGCGTCGTACGTCTTCAGCGAGGTGGGCGCGCGATGACCATCGCCCCCCAGAACCCCACGGATGTCGCGAGGGCCGATCTCGTCACCGTCTCCGTCGACGGGATCGAGGTGCGCGTGCCCAAGGGCATGCTCGTGATCCGCGTCGCCGAGCTCATGGGAATCGAGATCCCGCGGTTCTGCGACCACCCCCTGCTCGACCCGGTGGCGGCGTGCCGGATGTGCCTGATCGAGATCGAGGGCCAGCCCAAGCCTCAGCCAGCCTGTGCCATCGCGGTGACCGACGGCATGGTCGTTCGCACCCAGCGCACCTCGGAGATGGCCGACACCGCGCAGGAGGGAGTGATGGAGTTCCTCCTGCTCAACCATCCCCTCGACTGCCCGGTGTGCGACAAGGGCGGCGAGTGCCCGCTGCAGAACCAGGCGATGACCGCCGGGCGCGGCACCTCGCGATTCGAGGAGAAGAAGCGGACCTTCGACAAGCCGATCAACATGAGCGCGCAGATCCTGCTGGATCGCGAGCGCTGCGTTTCATGTGCTCGCTGCACGAGGTTCGCCGAGCAGATCGCGGGCGATCCGATGCTCGAGCTCATGGAGCGCGGAGCCAAGCAGCAGGTCGGCATCGCGGAGGATCAGCCCTTCGATTCCTACTTCTCCGGCAACACCATCCAGATCTGCCCGGTGGGCGCCCTGACGAGCTCCCTGTACCGATTCCGCGCCCGGCCCTTCGACCTGGTCAGCACCCCGACCACGTGCGAGCACTGCGCATCCGGGTGCTCCCTGCGCACCGATGTCCGTCGCGGGGTGATCACTCGCCGACTCGCGTGGGATGACCCCGAGGTCAACGAGGAGTGGAACTGCGACAAGGGCCGGTTCGCCTTCATCTACACGCATGAGGGACGCATCGCCTCGCCCCTGGTGCGTGAGGACGGCGAACTCCGGCCGGCCTCGTGGCCCGAGGCGCTCGACATCGCCGCGCGCGGCCTTGGCGGAGCGCGCGGGCGCGCCGGCGTACTCACCGGCGGCCGACTGACGGTCGAGGACGCCTACGCCTACGCGAAGTTCGCGCGTGTGGCGATGGGCACCGATGACATCGACTTCCGTGCCCGCGTGGCGAGCGACGAGGAAGCGCAGTTCCTCGCGTCGTCCGTCGCCGGCAAGCCGCTCGGCCCGACGTACGCCGACCTGGACGCGGCTCCCGCCGTGCTCCTCGTCGGCCTCGAGCCCGAGGACGAATCCCCGATCATCTTCCTGCGACTGCGACGCGCCACCCGCAGCGGCGGTCCGCGGGTGGTCTCCATGTCACCCGTCCGCACCCGCGGCATGGACAAGATGAACGCGCACTGGTGGGCCGTCCCGGCCGGCGACGAGGCCGTTGCCCTGCGCGAGCTCATCGGCGGCCAGGCCGGCGCGGACACGCTCGCGTCCCTTCGCCAGCCCGGCGCCGTCATCCTCGTCGGCGAGCGCATGGCCGGCGTCCCCGGCGCGCTCTCGGCCGTGGCCGAGCTCGCGTCCTCGACCGGTGCCCGCTTGGGCTGGGTGCCCCGTCGCGCGGGGGAGCGTGGCGCGCTCGATGCCGGCGCCCTCGCGGGCCTGCTTCCCGGCGGCCGACCCGCGGACGATGCGCGCGCACGCGACGAGGTCGCCGCTGTCTGGGGAGTGGATCCGGACTCCCTGCCCGCGGCCGGACGCGCGGGTGAGGCCCTGGTCGATGCGATGCTCGGCGACGTCGCACGCGTCGAACGCGATGAGCCTCGCCACGTCGGCGCTCTGCTCGTCGCCGGCCTGGAGGTGGCCGACCTGCCCCGTTCCGACGAGGTCAGGCAGGCGCTGGCGTCCGTCCCGTTCGTCGTCGCGCTCTCCACGCACCACAGCGAGGTCACCGAGTGCGCCGACGTCGTGTTCCCCGTCGCGGTCGTGGCCGAGAAGGCCGGATCGTTCACCGATTGGGAGGGACGCACGAAGCCCTTCTCGGCGGCGATCCACGGCGCCCAGTCGGTCTCCGATGCCCGCGTGCTCGCGATGCTCGCCGACGCCCTCGACGTCCCCTTCGGCTCCGGCGATGTCGGCGCGCTGCGCGGCGAGATGGATCGACTCGGCGTCTGGTCCGGCGCTCGTCCGCCCGTCCCGTCCGTGCCGCCCGCCCCGGTCCAGGGCCCGGGCACGGCCGCCCTCGCGACCTGGCGGCTCCTCCTGGACGCCGGGGCGCTTCAGGAGGGCGAGCCCCACCTGGCGGCCACCGCGCGACCGACGCAGGCCCTGCTGAGCTCCGACACGGCCCGGGCGCTCGGTCTCGCGCAGGCCGGGACCGTGGTCATCACGGCGGACGAGGGCTCCGTAGAACTCCCCCTGGGTATCGCCGATGTCGTGGACGGCACCGTGTGGATCCCGATGACCTCCGAGGGCTCGCGGGCCCTGGCCATCGGTGCCCGCCACGGCAGCAGGGTTCGCGTGACGGGAGGTGCGGCATGAGCGGGATCACGTTCAACGATCCCTGGTGGCTCGTCCTGCTCAAGGTCGTGGCGATCTTCGCGATGCTCGTGCTGCTGACGCTCTTCACGATCTGGTGGGAGCGTCGGGTCGTCGCGCGCATGCAGTCCCGCGTCGGTCCCAATCGGGTCGGTCCCTTCGGGTTGCTGCAGTCCCTGATGGACGGCTTCAAGCTCGCCCTCAAGGAGGAGATCATCCCCAAGACGGCTCATCGCGCCGTCTACTGGATCGCCCCCGTCATCTCCGCGACCATGGCCTTCATCGCCTTCGCCGTCATCCCCTTCGGGCCCATGGTGAGCATCTTCGGGGTGGAGACCCCGCTGCAGCTGACCGACTTCCCGGTCTCGGTGCTCTACGTCCTCGCCGTTGCCTCGATCGGCATCTACGGCATCGTCCTGGCAGGCTGGTCGTCCGGCTCGACGTACCCGCTCCTGGGCGGCCTGCGCTCGTCGGCCCAGATGATCTCGTACGAGCTCGCGATGTCGATGTCCTTCGTGGCGGTGTTCCTCTACGCCGGCTCGATGTCGACCTCGGACATCGTCGCCGCGCAGGAGCCCATCTGGTACGCGGTGATCCTGCTGCCGTCGTTCCTCATCTACGTGACCGCGATGGTCGGCGAGACCAACCGTGCGCCGTTCGACCTGCCCGAGGCCGAGGGCGAGTTGGTCGGCGGCTTCCACACCGAGTACTCCTCGCTGAAGTTCGCACTGTTCTTCCTCGCCGAGTACATCAACATGGTGACCGTCTCGGCCTTGGCCACCACCTTGTTCCTCGGTGGGTACCTCGCGCCGTGGCCGCTGTCCTTGTGGGAGGGCGCGAATTCCGGTTGGTGGCCGGTGTTGTGGTGGCTCATCAAGGTGCAGT
>JALQSY010000016.1 GCA_023264215.1 Candidatus Nanopelagicales bacterium | reverse complement strand
ACAGGATGCGGTCTTCCGCCACCTCAAGCGGGTGCTGCGCGAGCCGCAGGTCTCCCTCACGCTCGCCCAGGCGGCCGGCCAGCAGCAGATCGCTGGTGAGCATCTCGTCGGCCCCGATGGCACGATCAACCTCGGCACCTACGGCGATGTCAAGGTGGAGGACGTGATCGAGACCTACGAGATGCGCGAGAAGGCTCGCGCGTAACGGCGGCGCGATGTTCGTGGCGACCTGCGAGCTGGACCTCCTCCTCGGTGACGTCCACTCGCTCAAGGAGAAGCGCGGCATCGTCCGGCCGATCGTCAAGGAGGTGCGCAGGAGGTTCGACGTGGCGGTAGCGGAGACGGCCTACCAGGACTTGCATCGGCGGGCGGTCGTGTCGGTCGCTGCGGTCGCCGGCGATGCGGCCCATGCCAGGGCTGTCGTCGATGCCTGCGAGGCATGGGTCGCTGCCCTGCCGGAGGTCATGCTCGTGGGAGCCCGTCGACGGATGTTCGGCGGCGAGGACGAAGGGGAACTGTGATGGCGTCGGAGGCACGCGCACGCAAGCTGGCGGACCGGGTCAGGGAGATCGTGGCGGAGACGCTGGAGATGAAGGTCAAGGATCCCAGGCTGGGCTTCATCACGGTGACGGATGCCCGCGTGACGCCGGACCTGCGCGAGGCCACCGTCTTCTACACCGTCTACGGCGATGACGATGAGCGCGCGGCCACCGCGGCCGCCCTCGAGTCGGCCAAGGGCGTCCTGCGCTCGGAGGTCGGCCGGCAGACGGGCATCAAGCACACCCCGACGCTGGCGTTCGTGCTCGATGCCCTGCCGGACAGCGCTCGCCACATCGACGACCTGCTGAAGGCGGCGGCCGAGTCCGATGCCGAGGTCCACGCCCGGGCGACGGGCGCCGACTACGCCGGTGACCCCGATCCCTACCGCCATCCGTCCGAGGATGACTCCGTCGGATGACCGCGGCCGTCCCTCACGGCATCGTCGTCGTGGACAAGCCTGCGGGACCCACATCGCACGCCATCGTGGCGCGCGCCCGCAAGGCGTGGGGCACCCGCAAGGTCGGGCACGCGGGGACGCTTGATCCTCTCGCGACAGGGGTCCTGGTCCTGGGGCTCGGATCCGCCACGCGCCTCCTCGGGCACCTGTCGGAGCAGGGCAAGGAGTACCTCGCGACCATGGTGCTGGGCGCCGCGACGACCACGGATGACAGTCAGGGCGAATTCGTCAGCGTCCACGGGGCGCGACTGGAGCGCCTCGATATCGAGACAGCGATGGACCGTTGGCGCGGCCCCGTCCGCCAGCGTCCGAGCGCGGTGAGTGCGGTGCACGTGGATGGCAAGAGGGCGCATGAGCGCGTCCGCGCGGGGGAGGATGTCCAACTGCCCGAGCGCGACGTCACCGTCGAGGCCCTGGAGATCCTGGCCATCCGGCACGCCGAGGCCGGCGGTGTCACGGTCACGGCCGTGGATGTGCGCGTTGCCTGCTCGGCTGGCACGTACGTGCGCGCCCTGGCACGCGATCTGGGCGCGGACCTCGGCGTCGGCGGCCACATCACCTCCCTGCGCAGGACCCGCTCCGGCGCGCTCACCCTCGACGACGCCTGCGAGGTGGACGACTTCGGCTCCGCGCCGCTCGTGGCTCCCGGCCTGGTGGCTCGACGATCGCTTCCCTGGGTCGAGGTCGCCGACGCCGACGTGCGATCGGTGTCCCACGGCGTGCGCATCCCGTGGCCGCCGATGGCGCCGCCGAGCGGCACGGTGGCCCTGCTGCACGGCGATCACCTGCTCGCGCTCGCCGAGCAGCGGGCGGGTCTTGCGAGGTACTCCGCTGTCTGGCCCGCTGAGGGGGGAGTGGGCTAGGCCGACTCGGCGGTCCCGCGCGCCAGGGTGCCGTGCGCCGTGTCGGGAGACAGGTCCTCGACCAGGATGCGCGCCCACGTGTCGCAGACCGCGTCCAGGGGGAACGACGCACGAACCTGGTCGCGCGCCGCTTCGCGCTGGGCCTGCCAGTGGCCCTGGCTGACCGAGGTGTGGATCGCGTCGGCGATGGCAGCAGGATCTGGATGGATCCACCGTGTGTCGTAGATCGTGTCCGCCCCGGGCCACGGCAGCAGGGCCGGGACGGCTCCCGATGCCATCCCCTCCGCGGGCGCGAGGTGAAAGCTCTCGTCGTCCGAAGTCGACAGCACCCAGCCGACTCGGCGCAGCCACGCGGCGACGTCACCGCCGAACCCGTCGAAGGTCACCGCTCCTGCCACGAGCGGGTCGTCGTGGAGTCGATGGAACAGGCGCTCGGCCTCGGCGCGCTCCTCGGGCTTGCGCCAGATCCACCAGTAGTCCCACGGCAGTTTCGACTTCACCGCCAGGCGGAAGCGGCGATCGCGACGGCGCAATCGGGCCAGGACCGCCACACCGAGGTCCGGGCGCTTGCGATGCGGGGAGATCCCGATCATCCCCAGGGTGAACTCCGCACCGTCCAACTTGGCCCGGTCGAATTGGTCGACGTCGACCCAGTTGGGGATCACGACGATGCGATCGGCGGGCCAGCCGGTGCGCTGAGCGGTCAACTGGGCGTAGTAGGGGCTGACGCACACGACCTGGTCGATAGCCTCGGCCCGCACGTCAGCGAGCCAGCCGGCCTCGAGTTCGAAGCGATGCAGTCGCGTGATGAGGCGCTGCCCGGCTCGCTTGTGGCGGCTGTACCAGACCAGGTTGGGCCCGGCCCACTCGCAGATGATGACGTCGGCCCAGGCGACCATCTGCTCGCTCTGGCGCGCATCGTGGACCGAGAGCGCTTCCCAGTGGTCGAGCCGGAGTTCGACCCCCTCGAGGCCGGCCAGGTGCTCCTGGATGCGGGTGAAGAACTTCAGGTCGTGGCTGACCACTCCCACCCGCAGCGCGCGACCGCGCTCCGCGGTCGATCGCGCCAGCACGGCGGGATCGGGCGGGAAGGTGCGATCGAGGATGCGGCGCAGCCGTCCCGTGGCGGCATCCAGCCGGAACGGAGCGACGGCACGGGCGATCGATGCGGACGCCTCGTCCAGCAGTGCCGGGGATTGCGCGACGGCCGCGCCGGCTGCGGCGATGTCCTGCTCATTGGCGACGAAGAACGGGTAGTCCTCGCCGAGGAGTGCCTCGTGCATGGGGGTGCGGTTGAGCAGCACGGGCACGCCGAGCACTCCGAACTCCAGCACCTTGGTGCTCAGTTCCAGGCTCGCGTCCATCTCCGGTGCCCGCCACGACAGGCCGAGATCCCCCGATGCTGCCAGCGCCATGGCCTCCTGCCGCGGCATCCCCCCGTGCCAGATCACGCCCGGCGTCGATTGCAGGGCCGCGCGCATGCGATCGGACCAGCCCGGGTCGTCGGGCACGTCATGGATCTTGTCGCCGACCATGTGGACCTCGGCGCTGATGCCGCGTTCAGCGAGGGCCGCCGGGAGAGCGGTCATCTCGAGCGTTCGCCACAGGGGCGCGAACTTGCCGGTGTAGACCAGGCGCAGTGGCCGATCACCGGTCAGGGGAGTGCGCGTGCCGGTGCCGGGATCCGGGTCGGGGACGATCGGGCTCCAGATCACGCATCGTCCGCTTGCTCCCGGCACCGTGGCCTCGATTAGCGATCTCAGTTCTTCGGTCTGGCACAGCATCCATCTGCTCGCGAGCGCGATGGTCGACAGGCGCTCGCGCGCGAGGTCGTCGATGTCCAGCGGGCTCTGCGGGATGTCGGTGAGATAGGTCCACAGCCGTCCGTGGAGCTGGGTGGATCCGGCGGCGGCGGTCACGAGCCGCAGCCCTCGGACGACGACAAGGTCCGCGCGGGTGTCGTCATCGAGCCGCTCGAGGAGGCCGACGGCCTCGTCCGCCGCCAGTGGACCGGATGAGCGGGCGGCACCCGATGCGAAGGGGTCGACGACCGTGACCCCGGGCATGGCGCGCAGTGGCGCGACGAGTCGGTCGGTCTCGATGGGTGCCTTGAGCAGCACGCGCACCGCGACCCCGGCCCGCGACAGGGCCTCGGACATCGACTGCACCCAGATGGCCGATCCGTCGAGGATGTTGAGGTTGACGTCGCCGTAGACGATGGCCTGCAGCTGCCTCGTCACGACGCACGCACCAGGCGAGCGTCCGTTGGATGCGATCGGGCCGGCTGGCCGAGGAGGTGTCCCGCGAGCAGGTCGAGCAGATCGTGGGGGTTGCCGGTGTCGACCGACATGGCGACGAGCGGTGACGAGGTCCCCAGCATGGCGGGATCGAGCCCGACATGGTCGGGCGCGAGCACGACCTCGATGCCCGCCTCGGCCAGGGCATCGGCAGCGCGGTCCGGCAGCCCTTCGGTGACGACGAGTTCGCGCGGACGCCATGACTGCGCCAGGACGCGATCGACGTCCAGCACGGGATCGGCCACGAGTGCGACATCCCACAGCGATCGCGGCCGGGACGGGATGTGGAGCAGCTGGGCCAGCAGCGTGAGCTGCACCGGTGCGGCGGCTCCCAGCAGGATGGCGGCGATGACCGCGCGCTGCTCGGCGTCGGTGAGCGCCAGTGGACCGGACTCGGCGAGCGCCGCCAGGCGCGCAGGGTCGCCGGAGACGACCGCGGCGTCGCGGGCGTCGGGCCAGGGGGCCAGGAGCCGCTCGAGGTCCGTGTCGTCCGGACACATCACACGGCGCCCGGCAGCGAGCGCGGCAGCACTGGCCAGGGAGACACCGAGAAGCCCGGCCTCCCTCGACCGGTCCAGCACTCCGGTCGCAGATTCGAGCGCCCTCGACCAAGCCGACGTCCGGGGCGAGGGTGGGATCGACATCGATGCGTCGCGCAGCCCTCGCGCTGATGTCGGGTCGATCGGCGAGATCGAGCAGCGCCGGTGCCGCGGGCAGCGGCGGGCGTGCGAGCGGATCGACGCCGGGGTGCCAGTGCGTGGACATCGGCGCCGAGCCGGGGCCGTCGACGACGAGGTCGCACCGCTGCGCCAGGGACTCGAGGTAGGCGGTGTGGGAGGGCGGTGTCATGCGCAGCAGCACAGCGGGCCGGCCGAGAGCGTGCGCGGCATCCACCAGTGCGCCAGCGGCGAGGAGGCGATCGGCGGCCGCGGGATCGCCGAGGTGGGCCCAGGCCTCGCCGGGATGTCCGGCGGACGTGTCGATGACGACGATGTCGGGATCAGCGGCCTCCACGAGGGCCGCAGCCTCGTGGGGGAGCGCGCGGCTGACCGCTGCATACGGTGCCCAGCCTCGTGCGGTCGCGCTGGCGATGGCGCCGGCGATCGAGATGCCACGGCCCGGGTCGACCGCGGCCAGGCGCGGGACGAGCAGTCGGGCCGCATCGAGGTCGAGGACGGCTCGCGTGCGCGCGGGCGTGGAGCCCGACGCCGCGGTAGTCCTGCGCGCCTTGCGCAGGCGCCAGACGCGCCACAGGTCCCGGGGCAGGGTGATCAGGCGTCGCGGATCCTTGGCGGCGCGCACGAGCAGGTTGCCGACGACGTAGGACGCGCTGCGCTTGGTGCGCTCGAGCTCGCGCTCGGCGTGGTCCGCACGGGACTGCGCCTGCCGGAGCTCGGCCATGGCCCGAGCACCGGCGCGGCCGTTCTCGCGGACGCCGACGACGTCCGGCTCGAGCGAGTCGCCGGCCATCTCGTCGGTCATCGAGGTGCCCGCTCCCCGAGCCAGTCCACGATGACATCGGCGATGCGCTCACCGGCGTACCCGTCCCACAGGGGCGGGCGTCGCGCGGAATCGTCGGCGCCCGCGAGGGCCTCGTCGAGCAGGGGGAGCAGTGTCGCGGGCGTCGCGAGGCGGTTCGTGCCGTGGGTGATCGTGACCGGGCGCTCGGTGTTGGGTCGCAGGGTCAGGCAGGGTATGCCGAGGACCGTGGTCTCCTCCTGCACGCCGCCCGAGTCGGTGATCACCGCGCGCGAGCCCCGCACCAGGCCCATGAAGTCCAGGTAGCCCAGGGGCTCCACGACGTGCATTCGGGGATGGTCGTCCAGGCCCAGGGCCTCCAGGACGGCTCGACCGCGCGGGTGGAGGGGGAGCACGATGTCCGCGCGCGCGGCGGCGGAGTGCAGCAGCGCGACGAGCTCACCCGCTGCCCCTGGATCATCGACGTTGCCCGGGCGGTGGAGGGTGGCGACGAGATAGTCCTCGGGCAGGCGGAGCGTGGATCGCATGCGATCGGCGTCGAACCTGTCGATCTGCGCCAGCAGGGTGTCGATCATCGGATTGCCGACCAGGTGGATCCGCTCGGCCGGCACACCCTCGTGAGCGAGGTGGGCGATGGCGTCCGGACTGGTGCACAGCAGGAGGTCTGACAGCCGGTCGGTGACGATCCGGTTGATCTCCTCCGGCATCGACATGTCGAAGGACCGCAGGCCGGCCTCGACATGCGCCACCGGGATCTGGAGCTTGCTTGCCGCGACGGCCGCCGCCAGGGTCGAGTTGACGTCCCCGTACACGATGACGAGTTCGGGTCGCGTAGCGAGGAACTCCTCCTCGAGGCCGACCAGGAGCGCAGCCGTCTGCTGCGCGTGGCTCCCGGATCCGACGCCGAGGTTGATGTCCGGCCGCGGCAGGTCGAGCTCGCGGAAGAACACCTCCGACATGCGGTCGTCGTAGTGCTGACCGGTGTGGACCAGGCGCTGGCGCATCCCCCGGGCGGCCAGGGCCGCGATAACCGGCGCGGCCTTGGGGAAGTTGGGTCGCGCCCCGGTGACGTGCAGCAGGGTCATCGCTGCCTTCCTGTCGGCGGGTTCGCGCGCATGGGTGGCGTCGCCACCGCGGTTAGTATCCCAGACCATGAGGCGGACATGAGGGGGCTCGGCTACGCGCGGCGCGTTCCCCTGGCCGTCTCCGGAGCGCTGCGGCGCTTCGCGCAGGATCCTGCGCGCGGACGAGTGGCCCTGGAGCGGGCCGTGTCCCTCGGCGCCGGCAGCGTCGTGCGTGGGCGCATCCGGGGAGTGATCGCGGCATCCGAAACCCCGCAGGGGCCGGCAGCCGTCGATCGGGCGGTGGCGTCGGATCGCTACGACGATGCGCTCGAGGCGCTGGCCGCCATCCCCGTGGACTCCCCGGACAGGCCGTCATGCGAACTCGCGGTCGCGGGACTGGGCGGGCGGCTGACGGACGTCGCGAGCAGTCATGCGATCGACGCCCGCGGACGACGTGCGGTGCGCGCAGCGCGTCGACAGCTGTCGATCCTCGACCGGCCCATCGGAGTGGGACCGCCATCAGCGAGGTCCGCGGATGTCGAGGTGCGGAACGGTCGCGTACTGCACGTCGTCATCAACTCGCTGCCTCGCACACAGGCCGGATCCACGATCCGCACCCAGCGCGTCGCCCGTGCGCAACGAGATCTTGGCTGGGATGCGCACGTCGTCACCCGGCCCGGATACCCGGTCACGCACGGGGACCTGTGGGCAGCGGACACCGAGTTCATCGACGGCGTGCCGTACCACCGCCTCCTGCCCACGGTCATGCCTTCGGACGAGAGCATGCAGCAGGCGTACGCGTCGATGCTCGCGGACCTGGTCGAGCGGCTGCGACCGGCTGTACTGCACGCGGCCTCCGACCACGCCAACGCCGTTGCGGCCCTTCAGGTGGGCCGCGCGAGAGGGATCCCCGTCGCCTATGAGGCACGCACCTTCTTCGAGGACATGTGGCTTGCCCGCCACGGGGGACAGGCGGCCGCCGACTCCGACACCTTCGCGCTCCTGCGCCAGCGGCACACCGATGTGCTGCTCGCCGCAGACGTCGTGACGACCCTGGGAGCCCGGATGCGCGACGAGATCATCTCGCGGGGGGTCGCACCCGAGCGGGTATTCGTCGTCCCCAACGCCGTCCCGACGGACTACCTCGAGACGCGTGACGTCGCCGCGGCGAGGCGGAGCCTGGGGCTGGAGTCGGCCTACTGGGTCGGGAGCGTCGCGACGATCAACGCCGGCGAAGGCCTCGACACGATGCTCGATGCGGTCGCGACCCTGCGCGGGACGGGACTCGATGCGCGGGCCCTGGTCGTGGGGGACGGGCCGGATCTGCGCGCGCTCGAGGATCAGGCACGTGCCCTCGGCGTGCCGCTGGTCGCACCCGGCCGCATCCCCGTCGCGGACGTGCGGGTGTGGTTCGATGCGCTCGACGTCTTCGCCCTGCCTCGCCGCGACAGCGCCGTGCACCGGACGGTCACACCCCTGAAGCCCCTCGAGGCTCAGGCGCGCGGGATCCCTGTGGTGGGCAGCGACCTCCCGGCGATCGCCGAGGTGCTGGCTCCCGGGTCGCCCCTGGTGGCCGCGGGGGACGTGGAGGCGCTCGCGCAGGCCCTGTCCGCCTGGGCAGACC
Organism: Candidatus Nanopelagicales bacterium; assembly: GCA_023264215.1. Next base: position 11,257 of record JALQSY010000016.1, on the reverse strand, counting down.
CGGCGATCCGCGAATCCGCCGGGCAGCAGGCGCGGACCTGGGTCGCCACCACGCGCACGTGGCCTTCCGTCATGGAGGCCTATCGCGCGGCGTACTCTTGGCTCGGCGTTCGGATGTGAGCGCCCGACCGGCCGGGTCCTGACACCTGGCGACAGGCCTGCCGCCTGCCCGTGAGGCGGCCGAGGCGGAGCGAGAAGGATGGACATGACGCGCGACCTCGTGGTGATCGGGCTCGGCTACGTGGGCCTGCCGCTGGCGCAGGAGGCGACGAGGGCCGGCCTGTCGGTCACGGGCCTGGACCTGTCCCGGGCGGTCGTCGACGGCCTGGCCGCAGGTCGCTCGCACGTCGACGACCTGTCCGACGCGGATATCGCGGACATGCTCGAGCGCGGCTTCGTCGCGACGACCGATCCCGCCGTCATCGCCGATGCCAGGGCCGTCGTCATCTGCGTGCCTACCCCCCTGACCCCCGAGGGCGGACCCGACCTGGGCGCCGTGCTGGGCGCGACGCGTTCGATCGCCGAGCACCTGCGACCGGGTCATCTCATCGTCCTGGAGTCGACGACCTATCCGGGCACGACCGATGACGAGGTGCGGCCGGTGCTCGAGGCGGGCGGCCTGATCGCCGGACGGGATTTCCACCTCGCCTTCAGTCCGGAGCGCATCGATCCGGGCAACCCCACCTTCGGCATGCGCAACACGCCCAAGGTCGTCGGTGGTCACACGGAGTCGTGCACGGACGCGGCCGCGAGCTTCTACGGCGCCTTCGTCGACACCGTCGTCCGGGCAAGGGGCACCCGTGAGGCCGAGATGGCCAAACTGCTCGAGAACACCTACCGCCACATCAACATCGCCCTCGTCAACGAGATGGCGCGCTTCTGCCACGAGCTCGGCATCGATCTGTGGGATGTGATCGCCGCCGCCAAGAGCAAGCCGTTCGGCTTCCAGGCGTTCTACCCCGGCCCCGGCGTCGGCGGTCACTGCATCCCGATCGATCCCAACTACCTGTCCTACCAGGTGCAGGCGAAACTCGGATATCCCTTCCGATTCGTCGAGCTGGCCCAGGAGATCAACGCCGGCATGCCCTCCTACGTCGTCCGCCGGATCCAGGACGCGCTGAACGACGAGGGCAAGGCCCTGCGAGGAGCGCGCATCCTCCTCCTGGGTGTCACGTACAAGCCCGACATCGCCGACCAGCGCGAATCGCCGGCGAAGCCCATCGCGGTCGAGCTCCGTGACAAGGGCGCCGAGGTGCAGTTCCACGATCCGCATGTCACCACCTGGCGGCTCGGGGACGCCGACCTTGAGTGCGTGGCCGACCTGGACAGCGCGATGGCGAGCGCGGACCTCGTCGTGCTCCTGCAGAGCCACGCCGCATACGACCTGGTCGATCTCGTCGCGCGTGCGCCCCGGTTCTTCGACACGCGGGGAGTGACGACCGGTCCGAAGGTGGTGCGGCTCTGATCCAGGTCGACGGCCGCGAGGTCGACGCTTCGGACCTCGCCCAGCAGGCGGGCCTCGCGCCCGTCAACAGCAGGCCGCCCTTCTGGTCCTACCTGCGGAGCCTGTGGCAGCGGCGTGCCTTCATCCGCGCCTTCGCCAAGGCGAGCGTCGACAAGCAGAACACCAAGAGCCGACTGGGGCAGTTCTGGCAGGTGATGGACCCGGTCCTCACCATGGCGCTCTACTGGTTCCTCTTCGGCTTCCTGCTGGGCGGGCGCGGCAGCGTGGAGAACTACACCGGATTCCTCGCCGCGGGCGTCTTCACCTTCGCGATCATCCGCCAGTCCATCACCGCGGGCTCGCGATCGATCGCGGGCAACGAGGGACTGGTGAGGTCGATTCACTTCCCGCGTGCCGTCCTGCCCATCGCCGTGGTGATCAAGCAGTTGCGCGTCTTCATGTACGCGATTCCGATCATGATCGTGATCCTGCTCATCACCGGGGAGCCCATCACGTGGCAGTGGCTGCTGGCGCCCGTGGCCCTGCTGCTCATCCTGATGTTCTCCCTCGGCATGGCCCTGGTCATGGCCAGGGTGATCGCGACGCTCCAGGACATCTCCGAGGTCCTGCCCTACATCCTGCGCGTGTGGGGCTACATGTCCGGCGTGATGATCCCGATCGTCGACCGCCTGGACCGCCTCGGCCTGCCGGAGTGGGCCACGTTCATCATCGGGGTCAACCCGGGCACGGTGTACCTCAACTGCATGCGCGATGCGCTCATGGACTCGTACTTCTCTCCGGGCGGCGTGTGGAACTGGGTGCTGGCCGTGGCCTGGGCGGTCGTGATGCTCCCGCTCGGACTGTGGTTCTTCTGGCGAGCCGAGGACCGCTATGGCCGAGGCTGACGACGACCTGGAGTTCGATCTCAGCGAGGACGCCGACTTCGTCGACGTCGACCCGCCCAAGGAAAGTGACCCCGACGCGCCGATCAAGGTCGTCGTGGACGACCTGCACATCATCTACCGCGTGTGGACCGCGCCGGATGAGCCGCTGGAGGGCTCGGCGTCGCGATGGCAGCGGCTCAGGTCGCGGCGACCGGTGTCCACCAAGCGCGAGATCCATGCGCTGCGCGGGGTCAGCTTCATCGCCCGGCAGGGCGAGGCCGTGGGCGTCATCGGCAAGAACGGTGCGGGCAAGTCCACCCTCATGCGGGCCATCGCGGGGCTGCTGCCACCCAATTCCGGAGCGGTCTACGCCGACGGTCAGCCCACGATGCTCGGAGTGAGCTCGGCGCTGATGCAGGCACTGTCCGGGCTGCGCAATGTCGAGCTCGGACTCCTGGCGCTCGGTCTGACGCCGGCCGAGGTGAAGGAGCGCATCCCCTCGGTCGTGGAGTTCAGCGGCATCGGCTCGGCGATCCACATGCCGATGAACACGTACTCGTCGGGCATGTCAGCGCGGCTGAAGTTCGCGATCGCGTCGTCGGTGACCCACGAGATCCTGCTGATCGACGAGGCGCTGTCCACCGGGGACGGGGAGTTCGTCAAGCGCAGCAGCCAGCGCATCCAGCAGCTGCGCGACGAGGCCGACACGATCTTCCTCGTGAGCCACTCGATGGGCGCCATCCGTTCGGCCTGCAATCGCGTGCTCTGGCTCGACGAGGGAAGGATCCTCGCCGATGGTGCGCCTGACGAGATCATCCCGGAGTACGAGCAGCGCTTCGGCCTGAAGTCCAAGAAGGCGATGCGAGAGCGGCGCAAGAAGCGCAAGGAGGCCAACGAGGAGGCCCGCGCCGAATTGGCCGAGAGCGGCGACTGACGATGCGCGTCCTCGTCGTATGCCCGGTCCATCATCCCCGTGACGCACGGGTGAGCGAGCGGGAGATCGCCGCCCTGACGGACGCAGGCCATGCCGTCACCCAGGTTGGCCCGTTCACCGCGTTCGGAGCCTCGCCTCTGCCGGGCGTGCGCGCCGTCGATATCCCGCGCTCGCACGGACGGCGGCGGACCGCCTCCCTGCGCGCCGCGCGCCGTGCCGTGCGATCCCTCGCGCCCGATCACGACGTCGTCCTGCTGCACTCCCCGGAGGCCCTGGCCACGATCGCCGGGCTCCGGCATCCCTGCGTCGTGTGGGACGTCCACGAGGACACCGCGGCCGCTATCGGCATGAAGCCGTGGCTCCCCGCCGCGCTGGCCGCGCCGACCGCATGGGGGGTGCGTCGGGTCGAACACTGGGCTGAGCGTCGCGTGCACCTGCTCCTGGCCGAGGAGGCATACGCCGATCGATTCGACCGTGCTCACCCGGTCGTGCCCAACGCAGTGAGCGTGCCCGAGGGCGTCCCCCCGACCTCCCGGGGCCGGGCCGTCTACGTCGGGAGCCTCAGCCGCGCTCGCGGCGCCGATGACCTCATCGAGGTGGGACGGCTGCTCGCCGAAGAGGGTGCGGTCACCTTGGAGTTGATCGGGGGTGCGGGCCCGGAGGTCGCCGATGACCTGCGGCGCGCGGCCGACCGAGGCTGGATGACCTGGCACGGCTACGTCGAGAACTCCCGGGCCCTGACCATGCTCGAGGGTGCGACGGCCGGGCTGTCCCTGCTGCACGACAAGCCGAACTACCGCCACTCCATGCCCACCAAGCTGCTGGAGTACCTCGCCCACGGGATCCCCTTCGTGTCGACGCCGCTGCCCCTCGCTGTCGAACTCGCCGAGCGCAGCGGCGGCGGCGTCATCGTGCCGTTCGGCGATAGCCGCGCGGTGCGCGACGCGATCATGCGGCTCGACGGTGACGACGACATGCGCCTGTCCATGGCCGAGTCGGGCCGGGAGTGGGTCCGCACGCACATGAACTGGGCGATCGAGGGGCCGGCGTTCGTGCGCCAACTCCAACTGTGGTCGCCGCCGTAGCGGCGGGTCAGTCGTCGGCGTGCGGGCGACGGCCGCGCAGCGCGATCGCGGCTCCGGATGCTCGGGCCACCTCCTCCGCCGACGGCACGCCATCTGCCTCCGCGAGATCGACCGTGAGGTCGGCGAGGTCCCCGATGATGGCCACGTCGGTGATCGCCAGCTCCTGTGCGTCCTCCTGCGCCCACTGGCCGACCAGGGCCTGCATGGGCAGCGGCAGTCCGAGCCGCGCACCGCGATCGGGTCGGTCCAGCCAGCCGCGCCGGATGAGCGCGCGATGGACGGTGCGCACATCACGGCGCCCCTGGCCGGCGGCCCGCGCCGCGAGGTTGAACCCGTAGAGGGCGTAGGTCTCCGGCCCGGTGAGCGAGACGTTGGCCCGATCATCGGGGACGACCGGCGGATCGTCGGGCAGGCCGGCCACGCGGGCTGCAGAGGCGAAGCGGTGCCAGACGACCTCGGGAGGGCCCGATGCCGGGACCGTCACCACGCTCACCGTGCGCGCGCCTGCGCCCTGCCAGCGTCGGACCAGGTCGGCGTACCTGTAGGCCCGCCAGAACCCACGCTTGAGTTCGGCCTCGTACGCCCTCGATCGGCGTTCCTCCGCGCGCAGGTCGAGGTAGTTGGCGTAGGACTCGTAATTGCCGTTGCGCATGTGCTGCTGCCACGAACTGGGGAGGATGCGAGCGAGATGCCGAGCGGTGACGATCACGTCGACGGGTGCAGGTGCGAGGGAGTCGATCACGGCCTGTGCCCCCTCCGGGGGCAGCACCGACATCGCCTCGGCCGACAAGATGACGTCCCCGGTCGCCGAGCGCACGGCATCGACCAGCGCCTGGGCGTCGCTCCCGTCCTGGTCTTGCCACGCGTCGTCCTGCAACCCGATGGCGCCGGCCTCGCGAGCGAGGTCGATCAGGCCCGGCACGTGGTTGTGGTCGGTGCGATCGCGCGTGGTGACGGGATAGACCGTCGGATCGAGACGGCCGTCGACGACGAGCGAGGTCAGGATGCGCTGGAGGTAGGTCGTCGCGGTCTTGCGCGGACCGATGTGCAGGACGACCCGGGCAGCCATGTCAGGTGCGCCGCCGCGGCAGCAGGGACTTTCCCTCGCGTCCCCACAGGTAGCCACCGCTGACCCCGGACAGGATGGCGATGGTCCAGGGCGCGACGGAGACGACTGGTGCGATGAACGCCGTGACGACGCCGGCGACCGCAAGCACGGCCGCAAGGACCAGCAGGGGCGCCGACCACCGCGCGCTGTCGCGGCGGCGGGCCCTGGCGTCCCGCGCGGACGGCGCCGCCTTGGCCGGCCGGGTCGGTGAGACGTCCTCGCCGCGCAGGTCGGCGGTCTTGCGACGACCCACCTCCGTCTCGACCTGGTAGCCGTGCTCGACCAGCCAGCGGGCGCTCTCGGCCTCGATGGCGACGAGCTCCTCCGACGTCAAGGTGTCGCGCCAGGCGCCTTCGCGGCCGTCGGTGATGTGATTGGACGTCACGCGTAGGTCGTCGTCGACGCCGTGCTCGCGCGCGGCCCTGGCCCGCTCCTCTTGGGCCGCGAGGTCGACCTCGGCGACGATCTGCGCGACGCGGGAGTCGTCGGCGGGGACGGCGAGGTAGTCGGCGAGGGTGCGGACCAGGCCCGGCACGTCGTCGCGGAAGTCCTCGTAGCGACCGATCCAAACGTCGGACTTGGACGTCCAGAACTCATCACCACGCAGCTCCCGGCGGACGGTCAGGCGACTCGGCCGTGCCCCGCGCTCCGGGTCGTCGGGCTTGAATCGGCCCTTGCGATACAGGGATGCGACGACATCTCGCGGATCGCGATAGGTGTAGAGGTAGCGAGCCCCCTCGTCAGGGAAGTCGCCGCGATCGAGCGCGGGACGGAAGTGCACCTTCGCCATGAGCAGGTCTGCCGGATTCGCGGCCGCAGCGGGATACTCCTCGGTCGAGACGCCGCGAGGGTTGCGCAGACCGGGCGTGCCGTCGAGCAGGTGCCGCGTGATCTGCCACACGAGTGTGGAGCCGGAGCGGTGCATACCGCAGACGAGGACGAGCACCCCGGCAGTCTAGGTGCCCGGGCCCGCGAGGTAGGCCAGTGCCGCGCCCGCTGCGCGCGCGACCTCGTCGGCGCCGACGGGGCCCGATGCCGCGGCAGGCGGCTCCACGACAAGGTCGGACTCCGATCCGACCACGATGGCCGGCGTCGAGCGCAGGACGGCGAGATCCTCGGCTGCCCACGCCGAGACCCGGGGGATCCACGAGTCGGGGATCCGCACGGGCGAGCCGCGGTCGGGCCGGGGGGCGAACGCGTCGCGCACGATGCGAGCGCGCAGCGCCCTCATCTCGGGGCTGTCGGCCTTGGTGGAGTCGACCTGTCGATTGAGCGCGGCCAGCACCAGCACCTCCGGCTCGGTGAGGCCGACGTTGGCCTCGAGGTCGTCGATGGCCGGAGGGGTCTCGGGAAGCACCGAGCCGACGTCGAGTGCGCGCCGGAAGCGGTGCCAGAGTTCGTCGGGGGCGGCACCGCGACGGGGTACCGTCACCACGCTCACGGTGCGGGCCAGGGGAGACCAGCGCTCGACCAGCCCCCCGATCGCGTACGCGCGCCAGAACGTCTGCTCGGGATCGCTGTCCCAGCGTGCGGCGAGGGCACGCGCGTCCCCCTCGCCGCGCCGTTCGGCCTGCTGCGTCAGGTAGCTGGCGAAGCTGGTCGAGCGGCCGTTGCGGATGTGCTGCTGCCATGAACTCGGAAGCACGCGACCGAGATCGCGGGCGGTGATGACGATGTGGGTGTTGGGCACCCCCAGGGACTCAACGAGCCGGTGCGCCGCACGGGCATCGATCACCGACAGGGCCTCGCCGGAGACGATCGCGGTGCCGTCCCAGTCCTGCACCTTGCGCCGGAGCCTGTCCCAGGCGGACTGCTGCCCGTCGGCACGCGACCGGGCGACCCAGGGGAAGCTCGCCGTGCCCAGCAGCCCGTATGCGGCGGCCTCGTGGTTGTAGATCTCCCGGCGGCCCTGCAGTCGGGTCGGGTAGAGGACCCCGTCGCGCTTGAGGTCGCCCGAGAGCCGTGCGAGGACTCTCTGCAGGTACGTCGTACCCGACTTCTGCGTGCCGATGTGCAGCAGCAGGCGATCCGCCACATCCACTCCCGGAGACCAGTGCGCTCCCGCGCGAGGAGGTCACATCCTCCCACGCGCGGGCCACGTGGCAGGCTTCGCACGTGCGCGTCGCGATCATCGGCAACTTCGACGGCGTCCACGCCGGTCACCGGGCGCTGCTGAGCCGGGCCCGCGAGATGGCCAGCGGGCCGGGCGATCGCGTGGTGGCGGTCACCTTCGACCCGCATCCGGCGGCGGTATTGCGCCCGGAGCTTGCCCCGGCCGCCCTGACGTCCTCGCGGCGGCGCGCCGAGCTGCTGCTCGCGGCGGGCGCGGACGACGTCGTGGTGCTGGACTTCACCCCCGACCTGGCGTCTCGCACCCCCGAGGAGTTCGCGCGCATGCTGCGCGATGATCCGCGCATCGCGGCGGATAGCGTCATCGTCGGCGAGAACTTCCGCTTCGGGGCCAAGGCCGCGGGGGACACCGCCGCACTCGCCGAGTGGGGTGCGGAGCTCGGCTACGCAGTGCAGGCCCTGCCGCTCGCGGCAGGGGATGACGCCGCGGCGTGGTCGTCCAGCCGGATCCGCGACGCGATCGCGCTCGGGGACCTGGGCGCGGCCGCCGCGATGCTGGGACGACCGCATCGACTCGAGGGCACCGTCGTCCGCGGCGACCAGCGGGGACGCGAACTGGGCTATCCGACGGCCAACGTCGCGGTGGATCCCTCGATGGCGATTCCTCCCGACGGCGTCTACGCCGGATGGCTGATCGCCCTCGGGGAGTCGCTCCCGGCCGCCGTGTCCATCGGGACCAACCCGCAGTTCGGCGGCGTCGAGCGTCGGGTCGAGGCCTATGTCCTCGACCGGGACGACCTCGACCTCTACGGCGCTGCCGTTGCCGTCGACCTCGTCGAGCGCCTGCGGGGACAGCAGGTCTTCGACTCCGTCGAGGGCCTGGTCGATCAGATGGCACGCGACGTCGCCGGTGCCAGGGCCCTGCTCGCAGGCTGATACCCTCGTCCCCGACGGTCCTAGGGCGGGCGCCCGGGGACTCGTGACGACCCCGCCGGGGTCACCGCCGTGAGGCCCTTCGGGCCGCGGCGGCCGACGCGCCCGAGAGGAAGACCCATGTCGCTGGATAGCGCCACCAAGAAGCAGATCATCGCCGAGTACGGCTCATCCCCCCAGGACACCGGAAGCCCCGAGGTCCAGGTGGCCATGCTCACCCGTCGCATCAGCGACCTCACCGAGCATCTCAAGAGCCACAAGCACGATCACCACTCGCGCCGAGGCCTGCTCATCCTGGTCGGCCAGCGTCGTCGACTGCTGCAGTACCTGCAGCGCACCGACATCAATCGCTATCGCTCGATCATCGAGCGCCTCGGCATCCGTCGCTGACGGCCGCCGTGCACAACTGAATAGACAACACACACACGACGCCGCGCCGAGACGATCGGTCGGTCCTCGGTAGTGGCTCCCGGGCAACGTCCCGGCGGCCTCGATCGAAGACCGGCTCCCGATGCAGGGCACCACGGCGCGCGTCACGGTCGCCTACGACCGTCGCATCCAAGGAGTGACCCGTGGAGGGTTCTGTCACCACCGCCGAGGCCGTCATCGACAACGGCCCCTTCGGCACCCGCACCATCCGCTTCGAGACGGGCCGCCTGGCCCGCCAGGCCGCCGGCAGCGTCGCTGCCTACCTTGACGACGACACCATGGTGCTCAGCGCCACGACCGCGTCGAAGCAGCCCAAGGAGCACTTCGATTTCTTCCCGCTCACCGTCGATGTCGAGGAGCGGATGTACTCGGTGGGCCGCATCCCCGGCTCGTTCTTCCGCCGTGAGGGCCGTCCGACCGAGGACGCGATCCTCACCTGCCGTCTCATCGATCGCCCGCTGCGCCCGTCGTTCGCCAACGGCCTGCGCAACGAGATCCAGATCGTCGTCACGGTCCTGTCGCTCAATCCCGATGACCTTTACGACGTGCTCGCGATCAACGCGGCATCCGCATCGACGCAGATTGCGGGACTGCCCTTCTCCGGCCCGATCGGCGGCGTGCGCGTCGCGCTCATCGACGGCCAGTGGGTGGCCTTCCCGCGCCATTCGGATCTCGAGCGCGCCGTCTTCGACATGGTCGTCGCCGGCCGCGTCGTGGGCGACGACGTCGCGATCATGATGGTCGAGGCCGAGGCCACCACCGAGACCGTCGACCTCGTCGCGGGAGGGGCCAAGGCACCCACCGAGACGGTGGTCGCCGAGGGACTCGAGGCCAGCAAGGTCTTCATCCGCGCCCTGTGCGAGGCGCAGCAGGCGCTGGCCAATGCCTCGGCCAAGCCGGTGCGCGACTTCCCGGTCTTCCTGGACTACCAGCAGGACGTCTACGACGCCGTTGCCGAGATCGCGTCCGCGCGCGTGGCCGAGGCGCTCACGATCGTGAGCAAGGCCGAGCGCGAGGAGGCCCTGGACGCCATCAAGGCCGACGTCGTCGCCAGCCTCGCTGACCGATTCGAGGGACGCGACAAGGAGATCAGCGCCGCACTGCGCAGCGTCACGAAGAAGAGCGTGCGTGAGCGCGTCCTTCGCGACAAGGTCCGCATCGACGGTCGCGGTCCCCGCGACATCCGCGTTCTCGCGGCCGAGGTCGACGTCCTCCCGCGCGTGCACGGTTCGGCCCTCTTCGAGCGCGGCGAGACGCAGATCCTCGGCGTGACCACGCTCAACATGCTCAAGATGGAGCAGTGGCTCGACACCCTGTCGCCCGACAACCGCAAGCGCTACATGCACAACTACAACTTCCCGCCCTACTCCACGGGCGAGACCGGTCGCGTGGGCTCGCCCAAGCGCCGTGAGATCGGCCATGGCGCGCTCGCGGAGCGCGCACTGCTGCCGGTCCTGCCGACCCGCGAGGAGTTCCCCTACGCGATCCGCCAGGTCTCGGAGGCGCTGGGCTCCAACGGCTCGACGTCCATGGGCTCGGTCTGCGCGAGCACGATGTCGCTCATGGCCGCCGGCGTCCCACTGAAGGCTCCCGTGGCCGGCATCGCCATGGGCCTGATCAGCGGCGAGATCGACGGCAAGACCGAGTACGTCGCGATCACCGACATCCTGGGCGCGGAGGACGCCTTCGGCGATATGGACTTCAAGGTCGCCGGCACCAAGGACTTCGTCACCGCGCTGCAGCTGGACACCAAGCTCGACGGCATTCCTGCATCGGTCCTCGCCGGTGCCCTCGACCAGGCGCGCGAGGCGCGACTGACCATCCTCGACGTCATGGCCGAGGCCATCGATGCACCCGGTGAGATGTCGCTCTACGCCCCGCGGATCATCACGGTCAATATCCCGGTGGACAAGATCGGCGAGGTGATCGGGCCGAAGGGCAAGATCATCAACCAGATCCAGGAGGACACCGGCGCCGACATCACGATCGAGGACGACGGCACGATCTTCATCGGTGCCTCGGATGGCGCCGCCGCCGAGGCCGCCCGGGCCAAGATCAACGCCATCGCCAACCCGACGATGCCCGAGGTGGGCGAGCGCTACCTGGGTACGGTCGTCAAGACGACCAACTTCGGTGCATTCGTCTCGCTCATGCCGGGACGCGATGGGCTGCTGCACATCTCGGAGGTGAAGAAGCTCTCGCCGAGCAAGAAGCGCCTCGAGAACGTGGAAGAGGTCCTCAAGGTGGGCGACAAGGTGCAGGTGGAGATCAAGGAGATCGATCCGCGCGGCAAGCTCTCGCTCATCCCGGTGATCGAGGGCGGCGACGCCGAGGCTGCCGAGGGGGAGTAGTCCTCGGATGACGGCGCGCA
>JALQSY010000169.1 GCA_023264215.1 Candidatus Nanopelagicales bacterium | reverse complement strand
AGGATTCGACCAGGTGACTGCCGGACGGGTGCTTGGATGTGCCCATGCGTGCCGCTGACTGCCGTGTCGAGGACCTCGCCGCCATCGTCGCCGAGCAGACCGATCTCGCCGACTACCCACTGGCTGACCGGGTCGAGGCCAATGTCGTGGTGTACGGCGCCGGGTCGCTGCGGGCGGCCGATCGCGACGTTGCTCTGGGCGAACTCGCCCGCGCGCTCCGCGATGGTCCCGGCGTGGTGATCATCGAGGGCGCTGTCGATCCGGCCGTCGTCGATCGCGCGAGCGAGGCCTTCTTCGGCATCATCGATGAGCAGAACGCTGCGGGGCAGGCGGTGGGTGATCACTTCGCCAAGCCCGGTGCCAATGACCGCATCTGGAATGCGCTGGAGAAGCTTGCGGTCGCGGATCCCGAGGTGTTCGTCGACTATCACGGCAATGACATCGTCGACCTGGTCTCCACCGCGTGGCTCGGGCCGGCGTACCAGATGACCGCTCAGGTCAATGTCGTGAATCCCGGTGGCGCTGCTCAGGTGCCGCACCGCGACTACCACCTGGGCTTCATGTCTGCCCAGCAGATCGAGAGCTACCCGGATCACGTGCATGACCTCTCACCCGTTCTCACGCTCCAGGGTGCAATCGCTCACGGCGACACCCCCCTTGAGGCCGGTCCGACCATGCTCCTTCCGCACTCTCAGAAGTATCCGGCGGGGTACCTCATCGCCGGTAGAGAGGACTTCGCGGAGTTCACGACGGCACATTGCGTGCAGGTGCCCTTCGCCAAGGGTGATGTGATCTTCTTCAACCCAGCGCTCATCCATGGGGCAGGGACCAATCGCACGAGTGACGTGCGCCGCATGGTCAACCTCCTGCAGGTGTCGAGCGCGTTCGGCCGCGCGATGGAGACTGTCGACCGCGAGCGAGTCGTCCTGGCGATCTACCCGGAGTTGCTAGACCGTGTCGATGACCCTCGGGCCGAGATCGCGCTGCGCTCCGCGGCCGAGGACTACCCGTTCCCCACCAACCTCGATCGCGATCCGCCGGTCGGCGGCCTGGCCCCGCCCAGCCAGGCCGATGTGGTGCGAAGGGCTCTGGATGAGCGGCGTACGCTCGAGGATCTCCGGGGGATGCTGAAGGATCACGCGACTCGACGGGAGACATCGTGAGCGATCTGCGCATCGGCGTGATCGGCACGGGGCGAATCGGCCGGATGCACGCGGACTACATCGCTCGACAGACACCACGCGCGACGCTCAGCGCCGTGAGCGATGTGAGCGAGGCTTCGGCGGCGGAGGTCGCCGAGATGTACGGCGTGCCCGCCATGAGCGCCGACGAGGTCATTGCAGCCTCTGATGCCGTGGCTATCTGCAGTTCCACGGATACCCACGTTGACTACATCATCGCCGCGGCGGATGCAGGGAAGGCGATCTTCTGCGAGAAGCCGGTGAGTCTGGACCTCGCCGAGGTCGATCGTGCCGCGAAGGTGCTCGAGCGCACCGGCGTTCCCTTCATGGTCGGCTTCAACCGGCGGTTCGATCCCGGGCATCGCGCGGTGCGGGAAGCGGTGCGCAGTGGGCGCATCGGCGATGTGCGCATGGCCCGGGTGACCAGTCGCGATCCCTCGCCGCCGCCGGTGGAGTACGTCAAGGTCAGCGGCGGGATCTGGGTCGACATGATGATTCACGACTTCGATATGGCGGCGTTCGTCGTCGGTTCGCCGGTCGTCAAGGTGTGGGCCCAGGGCGCCAACCTGATCGACCCCGCGATCAAGGAGGCCGGCGATGTCGACCTCGGCGTCGCGGTCCTCACGCACGCCAACGGCGCCATCACGACGATCGATATCTCGCGCGAGGCGCCCTACGGCTACGACCAGCGCGTCGAGGTGCTCGGCTCCCTAGGCATGGCGGTCTCGGACAATGAACGCCTCAACCGCAGCGAGGTCTATCTCGCGGACGAGACGCATCGTCCGGTGCTGCCCAACTTCTTCATCGAGCGCTACGAGGTCGCCTATCGGGACCAGTGGCGCTACTTCACCGACTACGTGCGCAATGGCGGCGAGTCGCCCGTGTCGCTCGCCGACGGCCGGGCACCTGTCGTGATCGCTGCCGCAGCCGCGGAGAGCGCCCGGACGGGCATGCCTGTCGCGATCTAGGCAGGAACCCGCTACGAGGACGCGGGTGAGCGAACTCCGAAGACGACCTCGGTGTTGGCGCCATAGACGACCAGGGCATAGCGCCCGAATCCAGCCAGGCGGGGGCCAAGCCCGTCCTCGTAGCTCGCTCGCTGCGTCAACTGCACAGGAGTGCTGATTTCCCATGCGCCGGTCGCGTCGGGGAAGCCCGAGACGGCGTACAGGCGGTCAGCTCGCTCATCGTCATTGTCGTAGGCGTAGTACGCAGTCGTCAGCGTGAAGCCGGCGGTGCCATCGGCGGACGTCTGGCCCACGATGTCGAATTCACCGAGTCGGGACGGGCCCTCGGGCATCGTCGGCTGCTCGATGATGGCTGCCTCCTGCGTGCCCGGGGCGTAGAACAACAGGTCCTGCGTCGTCGGGGATGCTCCTACGATGCTGATGATCTCGCCGACGACGGCGAGCTGCGGGCGTCTCATGCTGGGTATGGAGTCGACGGCACTGAAGCGTCCACCCTGGAAGGACGCGAGCATCCACTCATCGGCCTCCGTCGTCCCCGACACGTCTCGGGTCGCGAGTGCTACGGCCCCGGTCCCGTCGTGGCTCAGATCGGCGAATGCCACGGGCGCGGGCTCACCGCCGGGGGGAGCCAGCAGCACCTCGGTGCGGCGCGTCCAGGACCGACCATCGGTCGTGGACTGGATGTAGGTCGAGGCCACCCGACCGCGCTGCCTGCCCTGCTTGCCGTAGGCCACGAGGAAGCCGGACCTGCCCGAGGCGACGACGTCCGTGGTGATCGGCAACTGGCGCGCAACGGGATTGCTCAGGGCAGCCGCGTCTGCGAGCCGCCCATTGGCGAAGGTGAAGCGGGAGGCGTAGATCTTCGCCTTGCCCCTGCCCACGCGTGCCCACACGATCATGGCGCTGCGCCCATCAGCGGCCACGGCGACATCGATCGCCTCGGCATCCGATTCCCGGGAGACATTGACCTTCTTCCATGGTGCGCTCGTCGACGTCCGGCAGGCCATGGCCACTCCGAAGTCGCCATCCCATGTGGCGCACTGGTGGCCGGTGCCGGTGCCGTCGACCCGCAGGCTGACGTTGCCTCGCGCGAGCGTGCGTGCGGCACTCAGGCGTCCCGTCTCGACCTCGTAGTCGCGGTACTGGCCGCCGTAGAAGACGGTGCCGCGGCCCTGTGCGTCCATGAGCGAGCCCCACCTGCGCTGGTCGGAGTCGAAAGCCCGCTCGCTCGTCGGCTGCCAGGCGTTCTCTTGGGCCACGGCCGACGTGGCGATGGTCCCAGCGATGAGGGCGGTTGCGGCGACGACACTGAGGGTCCTAAGGGAGGTCATGGGCCGGACGGTACTCATCCGAGCCCAGCGGACCTCGATCTTCGGGCGATATGGGGTGCTAGCCACCCGTGGCCGGGCTGCTAGACCCCTCTGCGTTGCGCCTTCAGCCGGATGTCCATCCACTCGCGGGCCTCGCGCACCCCGGCGCGCTCGCTCACCTCGGGGACGCCGACCTGCCAGAAGGCCCCGCCCTCGGTCCAATCGGACTCGCGCACACGCATGACGATCACGTTGACGCCGGGGCGTGGACTGGCGAGTGCAGCGCGGAGCTGGTCGAGGTCTGCCACCGTCACCGCGTGGGCGCCCATCGCCGCGGCGTGAGCGTGGAAGTCGACGCGTGCCCCGGTATCGCCGTGAGCATCGCGCAGCATGTTGTTGTACGACGCACCACCCTGACCGACCTGGAGTCGCTCGATGACGGCGAAGCCCTCGTTGTCGCACACGAGGATCGTCATGTCGATGCCGGAGAGGGCAGCGGAGTAGATGTCGGAGTTCA
>JALQSY010000168.1 GCA_023264215.1 Candidatus Nanopelagicales bacterium | reverse complement strand
CGACAGCTCATTGGTCGACATCGGGAACTCAGACGGCCACAGGAGCTCATTCCACGAGTCGTGGCCACCGGGCATGTTGGGGCCGTGGGGGATGAACTTGTTCCAGCCATTGGGGCTCGTGCCACCCTCCTGGCCGACGCTGCCGGTGAGCACCGTGAGGAAGAACAGCGCGCGAGCGACCGCCCAGCCTCCTCGGTTGCCCGCGCTCGCGGCACGCCAGGTGTGAGCGGCGAGCTTGCCGTTGGCGCCCGCCACGATCTTGGCGATGCGCTCGACCTGCTTGATCGGGATGCGGCACTCCTCGGCGGCGAACTCGAAGGTGTACTGCTGGTAGTCCTCGGTGAGCGCAGCCTTGAACGCATCGAAGTCGCTCGCATCAGCCTCGGGGTGGACCCGCTCCATGTAGGTCTTCCAGTTGACCCAGCGCTTGACGTAGTCCCAGTCCACGGCGTCGGTGCGCAGCAGGTACGCCGCGATCGCCAGCAGCAGCGCCGCCTCGGTGCCCGGCCACGCCGACACCCACTCGTCGGCCTTGGCCGCGGTGTTGGACAGGCGCGGGTCGATCGAGATGAGCTTGGCACCGTGGTGCACCTGTGCCTCGATGATGCGCTGGGCGTGGGGATTGAAGTAGTGCCCCGACTCCAGGTGCGCCGAGACCAGGAGGATGACGTTGGCGTTGGCGTGGTCCGGCGAGGGCCGGTCGTAGCCGCCCCACAGCGAGTAGCCGAGGCGAGCGCCCGCGGAGCAGATGTTGGTGTGCGTGTTGTTGCCGTCGACGCCCCAGGCCAGCAGCACCCGCTCGATGAAGCCGTCCTCACCGTGGCGGCCGACGTGGTACATCACGTCGTTGCGGCGACCTTCGACGATGGCCTTGCGGATGCGAGCGGCGATATCGTCGAGGGCGTCATCCCAGGACACGCGCTCGAATTCCGCTGAGCCACGCGGACCCGTGCGCTTCATCGGGTAGAGGATGCGCTCGGGATCCTCGGTCTGGTTGATCGTCGCCGGCCCCTTGGCGCAGTTGCGTCCGCGGGATCCCGGATGGGCCGGGTTGCCCTCGATCTTGACGACCTCCTTGGTCTCCTTGTCCACGAAGGCCAGCAGGCCGCACGCCGACTCGCAGTTGAAGCACGTCGTCGGGACGAGCATGTAGTGCTTCTCGACCTTCTTGGGATGTGCCTTGGCGTCGTACATCACGACGTCATCCCAGGTCTCCACCGGCGGGTAGTTGGACAAGGCGCCGCGAGTGCGTCGTCCGAATGCCTCGGGACGAGGGGCCTCAGGTCGGTCCATGACTGTCATGTCAGCGTCGGTCCTTCGTGTGAGTGGGGCGTTAGGAGAGCGGGACGTCTTGGCCGGCCTTGACGTAGGCCGACTCGTAGATGAGCAGGGAGGCCTGCGCGATGACGCCGCCGAGAACGGCGAGCAGGCCGAGGTTCTCGTTGAGCGCGCCGACGAGGGCGAGTGCGGCGGTGAGCGCGGACAGGCCGAGTGCACCCCCCCAGAAGGCGGTCTTGTAGCGCCCATGGGTGAGCATGTGCGCGGCGACGGCGGCATTGCGGGTCGAGTGCTTGCCGCCGTACTCCACGGCGAGGATGAGCAGGTTGGCCATCGTGCCGATGAAGAGCGCCCAGGCGAGCCACGTGAAGTAGGCGCTGCCCCCGCCCCCGAGATTGACGATCCAGCCGGCGACGAGGAGGACGCCCGCACCGGCCATGACGGCCTGCGCCTGCAGGTGCCAGAAGAGGACCGGTGACTGCCACAGGTCGCGGCCCTCGGCCTGGCCGAACAGGAACGCGGTGTAGCCCGCGGTCATGATGGCGGCCGGGATAGCCGGCCACGCCAGGATGGTGATCACCGAGACGAAGTCGGCGAGGCCGAGGAAGTCGGCCGCTCCGATGAGGAACCACACGCCGACGATGGCGGAGTACAGCCCCAGGAAGATGCCGCCGATCGCGAGCCACGAACGCTTGTTGAGCATCCAGGGCATGAGCAAGAAGACGAATCGCTTGGGCTGCTTGAGGTCCCAGATGAGCAGCACCGAGGTCAGCAGGAGGAATGCCACCGCGATGAGGGGCGCCGCCACCGTCACCAGGGTCGAGGCGTCGCCGGTCATGAGGAGGAGCAGGGCTGCGAGAGCACCGGCTCCGGCCGCGACCGATTTGGTCCACAGGTAGGTCCAGACCTTCCAGCCCCACGGGCGGGGGTGGGCGGTGTTGAGCGTCGTGCGCGCGTTGGTGATGGGATCGCCGGGGAGCTCGTGCGCGGTCTCCAGTCGCAGGACGTCGGGCTCGGCCCACAGGTAGGTCTCGTCGACGGGCGCCACCAGCGGATCGAGTGCCGCCTTGTCCGCACCGACGTAGTAGACGTTGGGGCTGGTGTTCTGCTCCGGAGCCCGCACGCTCACCGGCTCGATGCTCAGCAGCTTGCGGATGCCGCTCTCGGGGTCGTCGAGGTCCCCGATCCAGATCGACTCGGTGGGGCACACCTGGACGCAGGCAGGCTCGAGGCCCTGGTCGATGCGGTGAGCGCAGAAGTTGCACTTCGCCGCGGTGTGGGTCTCCTCGTCGATGTAGATCGCGTCGTACGGGCATGCCTGCATGCACATCTTGCAGCCGATGCAGCGGTCGCGATCGAAATCGACGATCCCGTCGTCCCGGATGAAGAGCGCCTCGGTGGGGCAGCCCTGGACGCAGGGTGCGTCAGTGCAGTGATTGCAGCGCAGGACCGCCATCTCGCGGGTCGTGTCGGGGAAGGAGCCCTTCTCGACGTACTTGACCCACGTGCGGAACTGTCCTACGGGGATTTGGTGCTCGGTCTTGCAGGCCACCGTGCAGGCATGGCAGCCGATGCAGGTCCGTTGGTCGATGGCGAATCCATAGCGCACGCGATCACTTCTTCCGAATGTAGAACTTCATGACGCCGTCGGCCTCTTCGGACTCGACGAGCTCGTTGCCGGTCTGCGTCGCCCAGGCGGGAATGTCCGAGCGGGCGCCGTTGTCGGTCGCCTCGAGGAGCATGATCTCGCCGGATCCGATCTCCTTGATGCCCTTGGCGGTCATGAGCACCGGCATGGGGCAGCTCTGGCCCTTGGCGTCGACGACCTTTGCTACGTCTGGCATGGCTTCTCCTTTCGTGGTGTGTCGGGGGTTAGATGAAGAGGTTGATGTCTGACTTGGCCATCTTCTGCAGTGCGGTGGCAGCGCCGACCGGCTCGCCGAGGCCCTCGACCATCTGCTGGGGCTCGATGCCGAGCAGGTCCATGGTCATCTGGCAGGGCCAGAGGTTGACGCCCATGTCCTGGCACATCGCGAACAGGTCTTCCGGCGGAGCGAGCTTGTTCTTCTCGGCGACCTTGCGCATCATCCACGCGCCGGAGCCGCCCATGTTGAGCTTGGACAGCTTGGCCTTCTTCATGCCGGGCGCGTTCATGCCGGCCAGGGCCTTGGTCATGGAGTCGTAGCCGGTGATGCGCACCTCGTCCTTGACCAGCGGGAAGAGTCCCCAGAAGGTGAAGAAGACGGTGACATCCATGCCGCTCGCGGCTCCGGTGGAGCTGAGGATGAACGTCGGCCAGAGCTTGTCGAGGTCACCGCTGAAGGCGATGATCGTCATCGAATCGGGGGCGTCGGGATCCTTGTCGGCCATGGGGGCCTCCTTCGTGCGTCGTCGGTCGTGCTCGGTGGGCTGGCCCGGTCAGGCCAGCCTGGTCTCTCCTGGTGACCGTAGGCATGCCCACCGCCCACGGCAAGGACCGGAGGGAAACTCCCGAAATGCTTCCCCTGACCCCTCCCGGCACATTAGCGTCTGCGCATATGGTTCAGGGCGCAATCCCCGGAAACGGTCCGGGCAAGTCCTGGTCAGGGTCGAAAGGAGCCCCTTCCATGGCGCGGTCGATCACTCCTGCCGAGCTGTACGCCGAGATCGACGAGGGCCGCTGCCCCTTCGTCCTGGACGTGCGCAACCAGGATGAGTACGCCACCTGGCAGATCGAGGGCACCCAGCCCGTGCCGATGAAGAACGTCCCGATCTGGG
>JALQSY010000167.1 GCA_023264215.1 Candidatus Nanopelagicales bacterium | reverse complement strand
TGGCCGGTCATGGGACACCGGGCACCATTCAGCGCGGCCCTCGCGGCCGCAGCCGTCACCGCCTGCCTCGCGGCCGCGGCCCCTCCGGTCGCCGTGACGGCCCAGGCCTCCTCCGGCACTGCCGGCACCCAGGGCCCCACGACGGCCCAGGACGCCGGGGGGTACGCCGTCCCGACGCCACCGGCTGAGGTGAGCGCCCGCGCGGTCCGCGGCGGCGTGCGGGTCCGGTGGAGCCCCGTCGCTGCCAGTCCGGCCGTCACGCGGTACGTCGTCCACGCAGGACCGGGGTCCTGCCCGGTGACCGTCCCGGCAGGGACCACCTCTGCTGTCCTGCCGGCCGTGGCCGGGCAGGCGGTCATCACCCCCCGCGTGGAGGCGGTGAACGCGTACGGCTTCTCGCAGGGCGCGGCCGCTGCGCAGGTCGACGTCACCGGTCGGGCCACCGGGCGCTTCGCGAACCTGCAGGTGCTGCAGTTGAGTGACTTCCACGGCGCGATCCAGGCCTCCGCGACGGCCGCCGGCGCGGCCCTCCTCGCCACCGCGTGGAAGCTCGATCGCGAGCGCGTCCCGGCCACCGTGATCGTGTCCTCCGGCGACAACATCGGCGGGTCTCCCCCGGTCTCGGCGCTCTTCGAGGAGTTCCCCACGGTCGAGGCCCTGAACCTCATGGGCATGGACGTATCGACCCTGGGCAACCACGAGCACGATCGCCCCCTCGAGCATGTCCGACGCGTGGTGGACGCCTCCGACTTCCGCTGGGTCGTGTCGAACTACTCCACCCTCGAGCCGCTGCGCGGCGAGAAGGCCGGCGTGACCGATCTGGTGATGCTGCGCCGCGGGGAGGTGCGGATCGGCATCGTCGGCATGAACACCGAGGACACGCCCGACGTCGTCGCTCCGGGCAATCTCGTGGATCCGCGCACGGGCACCGAGATCACGATCTCCGCCTCCACGCGGGATGTCCGCAAGGCCATCGCCACGGCGCGTCAGCGGGGCGCCGACGTCGTCATCGCACTCGCCCACCAGGGCTGGGCGCGCAATGTCGACGGCAAGCCCCAGGGGCGCCTGCTCCAGGTGGCGCGCAACCTGCGAGGGGCCGACATCGTCTTCGGCGGACACACGCATCAGGAGTACCTGTCCTACGTGCGACAGGCCCTCGTCGCCCAGGTGCCGAACTCCGGGTACGAGTACTCGCGCACCCAGGTCTGCGTGGACACCCAGCAGGGGCGCGTGATCGGCGCGGACACCGAGACCGTCACGGTCGCCGACCTGGCCGGGCTGACCCCCGACCCGCAGGTCCAGGCACTGGTGGACGGCTACGTCGCCCAGATGCAGGAGCAGCTCGACGTACGCGTCGGTGTCGTCTCCGACGTGTTCCCCCGTGGCGGGACGCCGCCGGTCGAGCGCTCCCAGGAGACACCCATGGGCACCTTCACCGCGGAGGTACTGCGCGCCAAGTACGGCACGCAACTGGCCTTCGTCAATGGCGGCGGCATCCGCGACACCCTTCCCGCCAGCAAGTACGTCCCCGGGGATGCGTCCCTGCGCCGTCCGGGCCCGGGCAGCACCGGGCCGTACGACGTCACCCTCGGCGACCTCTACGCCGTCTTCCCCTTCGGCAACAACGCGACCACGACGCGGATCTCCGGAGCGGACCTGTGGAAGGCGTTGGAGAACGGCGTCTCGGGCTACCCCTCCGACGGGCGCTTCCCGCAGATCGCCGGGTTCCGCTTCACCTTCGACCCGGCCAGGCCGGTCGGCGATCGGATCGTCGACGTGACGCTCCCCGACGGCACGCCCCTGCCCCCGGACCAGACCGCCTACACCATCGCCACGGTCGACTTCATGGTCTACGGCGGAGACGGCTATGCCGATCTCTTCCGGCCCACCGAGGCGGTGATCCGATCTCCCTACGTCGACGACGTGATCGAGGCATTGAAGGCCGATCGCGACGCGGGGATCGTGACCGCACTTCCCGCTCCCGACGGCCGCATCACCGTCGTGCCCTAGTCGGGCAGCGTCACGGTGATGCCGATCGGGCCCGCAGCCCCCGACTTGCGGGCCGCGCGACGGCTGCGCCACATCAGCAGCTTGCCGAGGAGGCCATAGCGCTTCTCGACGAGCTCAGCGGTGCGGTCCGTCTCGGCCGAGTCCTGCAACGTCGCGACACCCTCGACCTGGTCACCCTTGAGCCTGCCCCGGGCATCACAGGCCGCGAGCAGCACACGAGAGGAGTTGCGCAGGCGCTTGGCCTTGCCCGAGTCCGCCTCCGTGATCACGAGCAGCGCGTCGCCGTCGCGCACCAGCCAGACCGGCGTGGCGACGGGCGTACCGTCCTTGCGGAAGGTCGTGAGCGAGAGGTACTTGCCCTCGCCCAGAGCATCGAGCGTGGCCATCAGACCTCGGGCGAGGTCATGTGGCCGCCCGTCGCGGACTTCTTCAGCCAGTCATCCCAGGAGATGTTCCACACCGTGATGCCGTTGCCCGGGTTCTGCTTCAGCGGGGTCCCGGTGATCTCGATGGGGTCGCCGATGTTGGTGACGCTGAACAGCCACCCGGCGTTGTCCAGGCTCATCGACGTGCAGCCGTGGCTGATGCGACGGTTGCCCCAGGCCCCGGCCGCCCACGGGGAGGCGTGGAGGAACTCCCCGTGCCAGGTCAGGCGCATCGCGTAGTCGACCTTGACCCGGTAGTGGTCCGGATCGTCCTCGGAGACGCCGGCCGTGGCGTTGTCCATGATCCGGGTGCGCTCCTTGGTCATGATCAGCTTGGTGCCCGAGAGGGTCTCGTAGCCGTCCATGCCCATCGTGACCGGGATCGTGCGCTCCTTCTTGCCGTTGATGAAGACCTTCATCATCAGCGTCTGCGCGTCCGCCTCCATGACGACCGAGTCCGTGGTGCGGTACAGGGTCCGCGAGTTGCTCTCACCCCACAGTCCCGGCGAGGCCTCGACGCCGCGCAGATCCAGATCGAGCTCGATGTCGATATTGCCCGGCCAGTAGTCCTTGGGCCGGTAGATCGCCTGCGTGGGACCGGTCCAGTACCACGCACCCTCGACCGGGGTCGGCGTGCGCACGATCATCGCCTGTTCGACCGCAGCCCGATCCTTCACCGCCTCGTCGAAGTTCACGGTGAGCGGCATGCCGACGCCGAACTCCGTGCCGGCCTCCATCGACGGGGTGGCGGTGAGGAAGCCGTCGGGGTCGACCGTGCGGATCTTCTCCTCCAGCGTGGTCGTCTGGCCGCGCGGGTCCACGGCGGTGGCGCTGATGCTGTACGTCGAGTCGAAGTCCAGGTAGGGGCGCGTCGAGGTCCACGTGCGCCCGTCGTTGGAGTACTCCCCCTTGATGACGCGGCTGGGCCCCTGGGTCACCTGCACGTCGGTGAGCCGCCCGTGGTCCACATGGACGACGATCGGCCGGTCGATCGGGGCGTTGTCGACGATGGCCTCCACCAGGCCGATCTGGGCGATCGAGGCGTCGGGCAGGTCCGCGGAGGTGAGCTCGAGAGCGGGCTGGCAGGCCGTGACCAAGAGCAGTGCCGAGGCGCCCGCAGCGGCGATGAGGGTCCGTCGCATGCCTACGAGGATAACCCGAGCGGGCGAGCCGAGCGGGTCGGCGTCGCCGCCTGCCTCAGCGGGCGAAGGCGCCGCGGTAGTACTCGAAGAGCCAGCCGATGATGGCGACCATCATGACCATGACGCCGAGGACGACGAGCCACGCGACGAAGATGAAGCCCAGGGCGATGAGCATGGCGGCGAATCCCACGGGCAGGGGCCACCAGCTATGAGGGCTGTAGAAGCCGTACTCGGGGTCTGCCTCGTCGATGTCGGCGTTGGCCCGGTCCTCGGGCAGGCCGTCGAGGCGCTTGTTGGTGTAGAGGACGTAGAAGGCCACCAGGAAGGCCAGCCCACCGGTCATGACCAGCGCGGTCGTGCCGATCTCGTCCCTGCTGAGGTAGAAGTAGACACCGCCGACCAGGAGGAAGAACGCCGCTCCGAGGCCGAAGGACCAGCCGCCGATCTTCACGAGGCGCTCCCGGTGG
>JALQSY010000166.1 GCA_023264215.1 Candidatus Nanopelagicales bacterium | reverse complement strand
TCCGCGGTCCGCGGACATGGGACTGGGGTGAGCGCTCGCGATGATCGGAGTGTCGCCGAGCGTGGGCTCCAGCGACTGCGCGTCCTTGCCCCACAGGATCGCGACGAGCGGCGCATCGGGTCTGTTGACGAGGCCCTCGATGGCCGCCGCTGTGAACGATTCCCAGCCCTTGCCGCGGTGACTGCCGGAGTTGCCCGCCTGCACCGTGAGCACACGGTTGAGCAGCATCACTCCGCGCTGCGTCCACGGGGTGAGATCGCCGCTCGTCGGGCGCGCGATGCCGAGGTCGTCGGCAAGCTCACGGTAGATGTTCTGCAGGCTGCGGGGGATGGGTCGCACGTCGGGTGCGACCGCAAAGGACAGTCCGATTGGGTGGCCGGGAGTCGGATAGGGATCCTGGCCAACGATGAGGACGCGCACGTCGTCGAGTGGAGTGCTGAAGGCGCGCAGGATGGCGTCGCCCGCGGGCAGCCAGGGCCGACCGGCTGCTCCTTCGGCCCTGAGGAAGTTGCCGATCGCGGTGAGGTTGTCGCGCTGCGAATCGAGTACCGGCACCCAGGTGGGATGGACGAGATCCTCGAGCGCCTGCGCCATGCCGCGACGCTAGCCGTCCGCCGTTGTTTCCACCGTGTGTGTCGTTAACTCTGAGGCTTAATGACACACACGGTGGAAACAACGGGGGTATACCCTGGGGGGTATGAGTGCACCGGCGTTGCATCGGCATCCCGCATGGTTCGGCTCGGTGATGGGTACGGCGGGCCTGTCACTGGCCTTCCTGCAGGAGTCGGCGTTCGTCGGCGGGGCGCCGTTCGTCGTGATCGCCAATGCGCTGCTGCTGGTCGCCTCGGTGCTCGCGCTCGCGCTGATGCCGCGCTACGTCACGCGGCCCCGTGATCGCGCGGCCCTTGCGCATGAGCTCTCCGATCCGGCGCACGGAGCGATGCTCGCGACCTTCCCCGCCGGACTGCTCGTGCTCGCTGTGGCCTGGGCCCGCGTGGGCAGTGAGTGGCTCGGATCCGCTGTCGGTCTGCTTGTGTCAGCGATCCTCGTCATCGCAGGCGCGCTGATCGCAGTCATCCTCAGCGTCGTCTGGGCGTCGGCTCAGGGCCGCGGCGATGTCGACCTCGCCGGCGTCAACGGTGGTTGGCTCATCCCGCCGGTGATGAGCCTGATCGTGCCGCTGTCGATCGCGCCGCAGATGATCGCTCACCCCGACCAGGCACCGTGGCTGCTTGCCATCGGCCTGGGCTTCTACGGCATCGGCGCCTTTCTCTTCCTTGCTCTTTTTGCCCTGCTCATTGCGCGCATCGCCCTGAGACCGCCGATCCCGCACGCGATGTCGCCGTCGCTATGGATCCCGCTCGCGCCTTCGGGGATCCTGGGCCTGGCCCTGCTGCGGCTCATGCAGGCGGGGGCGGAGGTCGGTCTGCTCCCCGAATCCGCCGTAACCCTCGGGATCGTGGTGTCGGCGATGGGCATCGGCCTCGGGCTGTGGTGGAGCCTCTTCGCGCTGGGTGACCTGCTGCGCGTCCGACGGGCCGGAGGAGTGCCCTTCCATCCAGGATGGTGGGGCTTTGTGTTCCCCATCGCCGCGATGCAGCTCTCGGTTGCGGCCCTGGGGGCTGTCCTCGGCAGCAGCGTCATCCAGGCGGTCGGGCTGCTCGGCTTCGCCATCCTGCTGCTCGTCTGGCTGCTCGTCGCCGTGCGAACGCTGGCAGCCACGGTCCGCCATGCGCGGTCCGGCGCTGCACCTGCGTAGGCTCTCCGCATGGGTCACGACCTGCTGCCGCCCGCGCCGCTCGTCCTCGGCGGGGAGGCCCTGCCCCTGGTGGGGCCGGCTCGCATCTACGCGTGCGGGGTCACCCCGTACGACGTGACCCATCTCGGCCACGCCGCGACGTTCGTGTGGGTCGATGCACTCGTCCGCACCCTGCGCCACGCCAACATCACTCCGATCGTCACACGCAACATCACGGACGTCGACGACGTGCTCACCGAGGCTGCCCGCAAGGCGGGTGCGCCGTACGACGAATTCGCGGCGATCCATCAGTACGACTTCGATCACGACATGTCGCACCTGGGAGTGCGCCGCCCCGATCACGAGCCACGAGCGCATCAGCACATCGGCAGCGTCGTACGCCTGGCGGCAGCCTTGCTCGATCGGGGAGCGGCGTACGAGGTCGACGGCACGGTCTATTTCCGCGGCGCGATTGCCGTCGCCTCGGCCGGTCTCGGCGAAGCGGAGATGCTCGCGGCCCTCGCCGAATTCGGCGAGGACGTCGACGACCCGGCCAAGGAATCCCCGGTCGACGTCCCGGTCTGGCGCGCATCGCACGGCAACGACCCGGCCTGGCCGAGCCCCTGGGGCCCGGGGCGCCCGGGCTGGCACGCCGAGTGCACCGCGATGGTGCTCGACACCTACGGCTCGAGCCTGGACATCCACGCCGGTGGGGCTGACCTCGCCTTCCCGCACCACGCCTACGAAGCGGCCCAGGCGGAGGCAGCCACGGGTGTCGCGCCCTTTGCGCGCAGTTGGATGCGCGTGGGCACCGTGCGCATCGGCGGCGACAAGATGGCCAAATCCACGGGCAATCTCGTGCTCGTCTCGGACCTGCTCAAGGAGCACCGTGGTGCGGCGCTGCGCCTGATGATCCTCGATCGCCGATGGTGGGAGGCCTGGGACTTCGAGCCCGGCCTGCTCGCGGCAGCCGAGGGACGCCTCGATGCCCTGCACGCCGCGGCCGGTCGGCGCAGCGATGACGAGGCAGCCGAGGCCGAAGTCATGAGACTGCTGCTTGATGACATCGACGTGCCCAGTGCGACTGCAGTGGCGCTGGAGTCCGGTGGTCGCGCTGCGCGCGTGCTTGTGCAGGTGCTCGGGCTGTCGTGACATCGTCACGCGAGAGCTCGACGCGGGCCGATCGACGCGAGGAGATCCTCGCGGTCGCCGCGCAGCTCTTCGCCCGCGACGGCTTCCACGGTGTGTCCATCGACGAGCTCGGGGCGGCCCTGGGCATCTCCGGGCCGGCGCTGTATCGGTACTTCCCGGGCAAGGAGTCGATCCTGTCGGCGATGCTCGTCGACATCAGCCAGCGTCTGCTCGACGGGGGCCAGGAGCGGGCGGACTCACTCGACGGGCTCATCGCCTTCCACGTCGACTTCGCCCTCGACCATCCCGATCTCATCGACGTCCAGGCACGCGACCTCGCGGCGGTGCCCGAAGAGGAGCGCCGCGCCGTGATGCAAGGCGATCGGGAAATGCTGGGCGAGGTCTTCCAGCCTGCCGGCACGCCGCGCAGCTTGGGGGCGGCTGCGCCGGAAGGGGCCAAAATTAAGCCTCAAATGGGGGAAGCATTTGATGACTGGATTGACCGCATATACGCGCCAGAGAACCGTGGCCCACAAAACGTAGTGCAAGACGAAAATGTCGTATTCCGCGCCATGTCTCCGCAAGAAGCGGAAGCAGGCGAAAGCGCTGGTGTTTTCCGAGATTTGTCTGGTCAACCGTTGTATGTCGCCAATGATCCGGAACGCTACATTGGTGGTGGCGCATATGGCGGCAAGCGGCAGGGCCGCATTTATGAATTTGACGTAACGGGCTTGAATAGTGAAATACGCCGAGGTGGCGTTGGCATCCAAGAGCGAGCAATCTCAGAAATCCCGACGGATCGAGTTCGGCGGGTGTGGGAATGGAACCCTGAGACGAAAGCCCATGAATTGATAATAGACAACACTCAGCCGCGCAGCTTGGGGGCGGCAGCGCCGGAGGGCAAAGCCATCATCCGACCAGATGATGTCTACCGCGGCGAAGGCACGCCCAGCATCACCGTCAAAGAGACCAATGAGCCTTTCGTTGTGAGAGCCACGCGGCAAAGCCAAATCGATGACATGATCCAGTCTGGCTTGGTGCGGCCAAAGGAGGGTGGCTACGGTAAACGAAAACTCTCTAGCATCTACTTCGGTGAATCGTCTGAGGCGTTGCCGACGAGCATTTTTGCCAGCCCGTCAGAAGGTCGTTTCATCATCGTGGGCGACTCCGCCAAGTTAGCGGGAACTGAAGGCCCGA
>JALQSY010000165.1 GCA_023264215.1 Candidatus Nanopelagicales bacterium | reverse complement strand
CTGAATGCGCCCACGCGACTGCTCGCGGGTCCCTGGTCACACGCTGCGCCGACCTCGAGCGCCCCCGGCCCGCGCATCGATCACGTGCCGCAGATGTCGGCGTTCTTCGCCGAGCACCTCGGCACGCCTCCGGGTGCACCCGCGTCCCTTCCCACCTGGGCCATGCCGCACACCTGGTACGCGCGCTACTCCCACGCACCCGATCCTGTGCTCGACACCGTGCCGGGAGAGTGGCGCACCGACACGTGGCCGTCGGATCGCTCCGGCACGCTCGATCTCGCGCTCGAGGATCGCCCGACGTACGCCGTCAGGCCCGACGTCGGCATCGACGCATGGATCTCCTGCGCGGGCCACCTGCCCTACGGTCAGTCCGGCGATCAGCGCGTCGACGACGCGAAGTCCATCACCTGGGACTTCCCCGTCACTGAGCCGATCGAGATCGCCGGTCACGTGCATCTGCGCGCTCATGTCACCGCCACGTGCCCCCATCCGATCCTCGCCGTGCGGCTGTGCGATGTCGCGCCCGATGGCACGTCGACCCTCGTCACCCGCGGCACTCTGCTCATCGGCGCCGAAGGCCAGGTCGATGTCGAACTCGAGGCGACCGCGTGGCGCTGGTTACCCGGCCGCGCCCTGCGCGTGAGCGTCGCCGGTGCGGACTGGCCCAATGTCGTCGCCCCCGGTGGTCCCGGCTTCCTCACCCTGCGCGATGCCGTACTCACCCTGCCGACGTACGACCCCGATCCTGAAGCGCCCATCCCCGACTTCGCGCCGGGCAACGCGGAGTCGAGCGAGGACACCGACGGCATCACCTGGCGCATCGAGCGAGACGTCGCGCGCCGCATCACGCGGTGCGTCGTGGGCTCGCTGTCGGACTACGAGACCCCATTTGGCTCGGCGACCGAGCGCTACGACGGCTGGGTGAGCGTCGACGAGCGCACCTTCGCCCAGCACGCCCACTCCGATGTGGAGTTCACCCTGCGCTTCGATGAAGTCATCGCCAATGTGCGCTCGGTCATGGACCTGGCCACGCGAGAGGACGCCTACGACCTGCGCATCCACCTGGTCGTCAAGGACGGCGACGAGATCATCCGCGAGCGCACCTGGGAGCAGACCTTCCCGCGCTCCTGATCCGATGGGCTCAGCGCACGAACGCGATGTCGACCAGGTCCGCGAAGCGCGACCACTCACGGTCGGCCGTCAGGATCGGCAGGGCCTCAGCCACCGCCGTCGCCAGGCAGCACCGATCGCCGAGGGAGAGTCGCACGCCTGTACGGCGTTCATATGCCTGAACGTCGACGAGCGCCATTGAGCATCGGAAGTCGAAGTCGAGAACATCGATGCCGAATTCGAGCACGTCATCGAGCACCGGCCTCGGGTCGATCCCGCGAGCAGCGATTCGAGTAGCGGACTCGCTGAAGTTGACCGCCGAGATGAGCGACCCCTCGAGCGCCAGGTACACGACCTCTGCGCCCGGCTCTTCCTGGATGAAGGCAAGTAATGCAGACGCATCGAGGAGCACACTCACGCGTTCTCGCGCTCAGCTTCGGCGCGGCGCTCGGCCAGCAACTCATCGACCATGCTCGCCCCTCCGATCAGCGGCGCCATGTGCTCGCGGATGCGCGCGAGGACGGCATCGCGCGTCTCCAGCACGATCACGCCATCGCTGGCCACCCGCGCATTGAGCTCCGCCCCGGCCGGGATCCCCGCTGCGACAAGGAGCTCAGGAGGCAGGGTCGGCCGGCGACGGTCATCGAGGCGGACGCGCCAGTAGGGGGGCTCCGGCGCTGCGGTCATGCCTCCCACGATAGCCCGTAGTGTGGGATAAGTGGAAAACCTACCCATGAAGCGGGGAGAGACGGTCGATTTGGCCCCCGGATAGGGCCCGAATCGACCGTTTCTCCCGCTTAGCGGGACAAACGGCAGGGAGAATTCCGGGTATGGAGGCCGCTCTGCCGCGGGAGCACTACGTCGATCCTGAGTCCTTCGCCCGTGAGCGCGACATGCTCCGACACGAGTGGACCTGCATGGGCCGGGTCGACGAGCTCGGCCTCGACGCACCCGATCGCGTCGCCGTCGTCGACTTCTACGGCGAGTCCGTGCTGGTGACGAACGACGGCTCGCTGCACGCCCACGCCAACGTCTGCCGCCACCGCGGTGCCCAGCTGATGCCCGCCGATGCGCCCCCCTGCGGGGTGAAGGCGCTGCGCTGCCCGTATCACTCCTGGACGTACGCGCTCGACGGCTCGCTCATGCACGCGCCGCACGCCGATGACATCGACACCGCCGACTTCCACCTCACGTCGCTGGCCGCCGACACCTGGGGTGGATGGCTGTGGATCGCCGAGTCACCGCGCACGACGCTGCTCGATCAACTCGGCCCCATCCCGGAGCGCGTCCAGCGATACCCGCTCTCCGAGCTGCAGATCGGCCTGCGCTTCACCTACGACGTCGGCGCCAACTGGAAGGTCATCGCCGAGAACTACAACGAGTGCTACCACTGCGGCCCGGTTCACCCTGAGCTCTCCCGGCTCGTCCCGGCCTTCGCCGGCGGCGGCAGGGACATCCCGTGGGAGGACGGCGTTCCCCATCGCGAGGGAGCCTGGACCTTCACGATGACCGGCACGTCCGATCGGGCACCCTTCCCCGACCTCGATGAGCACGAGCGCGTCAAGCACAAGGGCGAGCTCGTCTACCCCAATCTCCTGCTGAGCCTGTCCGCCGAGCATGCGGCGGCCTTCATGCTCACCCCGCTCGCCGTGGATTGCACGCGCATCGTGTGCGACCTGCTCTTCCATCCGACCGAGACAGCCAAGGACTCCTTCGATCCGTCGGACGCTGGCGACCTCTGGGACCTGGTCAACCGCCAGGACTGGGCGATCTGCGAGTCGGTGCAGCGCGGCATGTCGTCCCGTTACTTCCAGGGTGGCTGGTACGCCCCGATGGAGGACGACTCGCTCGACATCCGCCGCTGGCTGCTGAGCAGGCTCGGCTAGTCGATCGCAAACGGCCGGATCTGCCAGCCCGCGCGCGATGGGGTGCTCGGGACGACCACCTGCAGGGAAGTGATTCCCGAGAGGTCAACGTCGAGCGTGACCGCCCCGCGGGAGTCGGTGTTCGCCTCAGCCACGAGCGGGTAGCCGTCCTTGCCGCTATCGCGCACCTGCACGAGTCGGCCGCTGCTCGCCGGAGTGAGTTGCAGCCGGATCGTCCCGCTCTGAGGACGGAACTGCCAGTCGCCGATCGGCGAGGCCGATGGCTTGACGATGAGCGTCCCGGAGACACGGACCGAGGTGGGCGGCAGGAAGCGGATCCGCGTCTCGGGGGAGGTCAGCGCGGGCAGGCCCTGGTACGCGGGCACGAGCGTCCGGACGACGACCAGGCGCGACTTCTTCGACGTCAGGTCCTCGCGGTGCCTTTTCCACTCCTTGACGGTGCGCTCGGACCACGTGGTCCAGGTCCCACCACGCTTGATCTGCAGGCGTGCAGGTCGCTTCGCGCGACACTGCGGTCCGTAGCATCCGACGGTCACGTTCAGGACGGTTCCGAACGCCGCCACGAGATCAGCCTCCCCGGTGGCGTCGACCACGGAAATTCCCCTGTCGCCGGGGAGTGGCGAGAACCCGATGATGCTCGTGGCGAATGACTGATCTTCCTCGGCGACTGCCGCGGCGGGAGTAGCAATCAGCGCCAGGGATGCCAGCAGGACGAGGATGCGCTTCATGCCGGCACCCTCGCAGCGACTCCCCGCGGTGGCAAGAGGTACCGCGGCGCTGTCGGGTCACCCCTACCGCGTGGCGGCCCGGATTGCCTAGGCTGCCCGACATGTCCAACATCGCGATCGTGGGCCTCGGCGCGCTCGGCTCGGCCGCCGCCTGGGAGGCCACGCGGCGCGGCTACTCCGTCATCGGGCTCGAGCAGTTCGAACTCGGCCATGAGCGCGGCGCCTCGCACGACACCTCGCGGATCCTGCGGCACAGCTACCACACACCGCACTACGTCGAGCTCACCTTCCGGGCGTACGACGCCTGGTCTGAGCTCGAGGCCGACGCCGGTATCGCGCTCGTCACGCAGACCGGCGGCGTCGATCTCTTCCCGCCCGGCGCGTCGATCGACAT
>JALQSY010000164.1 GCA_023264215.1 Candidatus Nanopelagicales bacterium | reverse complement strand
GTGCGACCGCCCTTGGCGTAGGACACGGGCAGGTGGTCGGCATCGCAATTGCGGGAGCGCACGCCGCACGAGGGGTGCTTGCACAGGCGGTCGCGGGCGCGCAGGAAGCGCGCAAGTCGCGCTCCGGGGAAGCGCCTGCGTCCCTCGTCGATCAGGATGTCGCCCACGCCGTCGGTCACCCAGCGGATCCAGTCGGCGTCGGCCGCCAGCGCCCGGGCTAGCTCGGGGTCGATCGGGCCGTAGCCCTCGATCTCACCGGGCGTCTGCGCGAGACCGAGCAGTGTGTCGAGGGGGATCACGACCCGCACCTGCGGGCGCATCGGCTCGAGTACGGGAGCGTCGACGCTCGCGTGTGAACCTGGCACGCCGTCTGCCGCAGTAGCACCCGTCGCCGTGCCGGTCATCGCGCCCATCGCCGGCATCCCCACGGGGGCCAAACCGAACGCTGCCAGGAGCGCGGCGTACCTCCACTGGCCCATCGTGCGATCGTCATCGGGGCAGGCGCTATCGCGCAGCGCCTTGGCGCGCGCGGTGATGAGATCGTGCAGCGCGATCGCGTCGATGCTCATGCCGCGGGCCGCGAGGCACGCCATGCCGTCAGGCTCGGCCCAGATCGATACGTCGGTGAGGTCACGCACGCTACGCCCCCGTCGGCGTGCGGCCGCCTCGGGATCGAGCGACGCCACCATGCGTGCCACGCGCTCTCTCAGGCGCGCGGGGGACAGGCCGCCCGCGATGCGGACGAGGCCCACGACCGCGCGCTCGCTCAGGTCCAGGCCGTCCTCGTCCAACTGGCCGGACAGGACGTGCACACCCTCGTAGATCTCGCGTGCCTGGGCGACGGTGAGAGCGCCGCTCTCGATCGCCTCACCCAGACGCGGCCAATCGCGCAGGATCGCGAGCGCGGCGTTGACCTTGGCCGTCGCCGTGCGCGCGGCAATGTGGAGCGCCGCTGCAACCTCGTCGGCGACGTACGACGTCTGGTGCGAGGTCGACATGCCCGGTCCGGGGCTCGTGGCCTCGCGGACCGCATCCGAGACGGACAGGAGTGCGCGGGCCTGCTGCACGTGGGCCCAGCCGATGAGTCGGTCGGTTGCCTGCAGGTAGGACACGCGTGCGGATGCGTCAAGCGAATCGGGATCGATGGCGGCGATCATCTGCGCGAGCTCGGGGCCGGGGGCGATCGACTCCCACGCGTGTCCCGCGGGAGTGACGTCGTCCCATGCGTCGGCCATGACGTGACACTACGTCGGGGGTGTGACAGTCAGACGCGTACGACGCATCGACGAAGTGTTATCCGCGAAAGTCGTGGCAAACGTCGTCGGCTAGTGGCCGCGCGCGTCCTTGTCGTGCGCACGCCCGTGTCCGTCATCGGCCTTCGCCTCTCCGGACTTGCCGTCACCAGATGTCTCGACGCTGTCGCCGAGTCCGAGCACACCCTGGGCGGCGAGCTGCGCGGCGCGACCACCCCCACCACCGCGCAGGACGTAGGCGAATCCGATGGCCAGGGCGGCACCGAGGATCGGCCCGACGGCGTACACCCAGTAGGGACCGAGATCGTCGCCGATCAGGTTCGGTCCCAGAGTGCGCGCAGGGTTCATCGATGCGCCCGAGAGCGGCGCGGCCCAGAGCCCTGCGAGGGCGATGTAGCCGCCGACGGCGATCGCGGCAAACATTCCGACGCTCTGCGCGCCCGAGGCCGTGCCGAGGATCACGGAGACGAGCCCGAAGGTGAGCAGCATCTCGACGAACATCGCGGTCAGCGGACTCGTCGAGGCGCCCGGATAGCTGCCGCCGTACGACGAAGACACCCCGACGAGCGCGGTGAGCAGCAGGGCGGCGGTGATCGCCCCGAGGATCTGGGCGATGAGGTAGCCCGGGACGCGCGTCCATGGGAAGTCCCCGCGGCCGGCGAACGCGAGCGTGACGGCGGGGTTGAGGTGTGCACCGCTCACCCGACCCATGAAGAGGATGATCGCCATCACCATGATCCCGGGAGCGACGACCGCCATCGCGAGCGTGACGGTGCCCGTGTAGGCGTGGCCGACCATCGGCGCACCTGCCGCTGCAACCACGAGGAAGAAGGTCCCGACGAATTCGGAGATCAGCCGCCGCCACTCCTGCCGGGGATTGTTGAAGTCCGAAATGCGGTCCCGCGCCAAGCCCTCGATCTCACCGAGGAGGTTCGATGGTTCGTTCACAGATTGCTCCCCCGTGCGCTGATTTCGCATCGACGTTGGGCTGGATGCTATAGATTTTGCGTCCTCGGGGCCTGTGGTTTTGCACGTTCATACAGCTTCGGGAGATGCATCATGACTGCCTCGAGTCGCGCCAATGCCATGGACCACGTCGTCCTCGTGCTCTTCGAGAACAGGTCACTGGACAACATGCTCGGTCAGCTCTACGGGCCGGACAGTGGCAAGACCTTCGAGGGGATCCTCGGCAAGGACCTGTCCAATCCCGTGCCCGCGTGGGCCGAGCACCAGCCGCCGGACGGCTCGGGTGTGGTCAAGGCGTACGTCGGCACCAACATGGACGCGCCGTGCCCTGACTCGGGCGAGGAGTGGTTCCACACCAACACCCAGGTCTTCGGCGTGATGGATGAGGCCAATCGCTTCCACAGCGGACCCGACATCCAGCCTCCGTGGAACACCCCTCCCGCTGACGCCAAGCCGACGATGAGCGGCTTCGTCGAGGACTACATCTCGTTCTTCACCTGGGAGATGGGTCGGCAGCCGACGTACGACGAGTACCGCCAGATCATGCAGTGCTACACCCCGGAGCAGGTGCCGGTGCTCAATGGCATCGCGCGCCAGTTCGGTGTCTTCGACCACTGGTTCAGCGAAGTCCCGTCGCAGACGTTCCCCAACCGCTCCTTCTGGACCGCGGCGACGTCGACGCCGCTGCCGACGGGTGGCACGATCAACGACCCCTCGTCGCACTACATCCAGGACAACACCGCCGAGACGCTCTTCGATCGTCTCGAGGCGCACGGGCGCACCTGGAAGGTCTACATCAAGGAGCCGGCGACCGTCTCCTTCACCGGCGTCATCCACTGGCCGCGGCTGCACGACCGGTTCGCGACCCACTTCGTGCCGTTCGACGAGTTCAAGAAGGACGCTGCCAACGGCGCGCTGCCGGACTTCTCCTTCATCGAGCCCAACCTCTCGCTCGGGCACGGCGACTACCACCCGGCGGCGGGTATGGCGCTGTTCAAGGGGTACGACCTGCCGCTCGATCCGCCGTCCTCGATCGAGTCGGGCGAGGCGTTCCTCGACGAGCTCTTCGAGACCTACCGGTCGATGACATCGCCGACCGGCAGCAACGTCTGGAACACCACGCTCTTCATCGGCTGGGACGAGCCGGGCGGCACCTACGACCACGTACCCCCGGGTGCGGTGCCTCCGCCGGATCCCTCCGCGCCGGCCGGGCAGTTCGGCTTCACCTTCGACCGCTCGGGATACCGCGTGCCCGCGATCGTCGTATCGCCGTGGGTTGAGCCGGGTGGCGTGCACAACTCAGAGCACCGTCACACGTCGATGATCTCCACGCTGCGCAAGGTGTGGGATCTGGGTGACCCCTTCACTCAGCGCGATGCCTACGCCGCGCCGTTCGACTATGTCTTCACGCGCGAGGTGCCCACTGATCCGGAGGACTGGGAGGTGCCGCGGGCCAAGCCGCTGACGCCGCCGCAGATCGACTACGTCAAGGCCGATCGCACGCTGAGCACGCTCGGCAAGGCGATGCTGCCGGGGATCATCGCGAAGGCGAAGCAGAAGGGCATCGCGCTGCCGCCGCAGGTGGAGGACCCCAACTTCCATCTCACCCCGGAGCTCGCATCCGATGTCATCACCTATCTCGGCTGCCACTTCTGGCCGCTTCTCGGACCGCAGGGCCCGGCGCTGGACGACCTGAAGAAGAAGATCGGCGTCGACCTCGACAACGCGACCAAGCCCCTCCCGCCGGAGGATGGCTCCTAGACGTCCCACCAGATCGCGGCGAGCCGGCGCGGCATGCCCGCATCGGCTGCCTGCACCGCGGCTGCCACCTCATCCGCGCGGTCGATCGGCAGGCACAGGCGGATGCACGCCGACTCAGCCTGTGCGCGGGGGTCGAGCGGGATG
>JALQSY010000163.1 GCA_023264215.1 Candidatus Nanopelagicales bacterium | reverse complement strand
GGGTCCTCATCGTCTCGCTGGTCGGGACCCTCATGGCCCGGCTGTTCTACCTCCAGCTGGTCGTCGGCGAGGAGTACGCCGCCCAGGCCGCGAGCAACTCCACGCGCGAGGTCATCACCCCGGCGGTGCGCGGCCTCATCCTCGACCAGCGGGGCCGCCCCCTGGTCGCCAACCGCACGTCGCTGGTGGTCTCCGTCGATCGGACCGTCCTCGAGCGCGAGGATGACGGGGGCGAGGCCGTCCTCGACCGCCTCGCGGAGGCACTCGGGGTGCCGCGCGAGTCCTTGGACCTCAAGCTCATGCCCTGCGGATCCGAGGGTGCGCCTCCGCTGCCGGTCTGCTGGGACGGCTCGCCGTACCAGCCCGTGCCGGTCGCCAAGGATGTCGCGACCGAGACCGCGCTGACGATCATGGAACGCCGCGCGGACTTCCCGGGCATCACCGCGCAACTCGCCGCGGTGCGCGAGTATCCCGGTCCCTTCGAGGCCAACCTCGCGCACATCCTCGGCTACGTCGGCCCTGTCACGCAGGAGCAGCTCGACGCTCAAGGCGACAGCACCGATCCCGCGCGACTGCGGGCCCGCGACCTCGTCGGCCGCAATGGCCTCGAGGCCCAGTACGACGCCGACCTGCGCGGGATCCCCGGGATCACGACCCTCGCGGTCGACCAGGTCGGCCGCGTGACCGGCACGGTCTCGGAGTCCGACCCCGTGGCGGGCAACTACATCGTGACCAACATCGACGCCAACCTCCAGGCCGTCGTGGAGGACGCCCTGGCCGACTCGGTCGAGCTCGCGCGCGAGGCGGGCGAGATCGCCGACACGGGCGCGGCGGTGGTCGTCGACGTCAAGACCGGCGCGGTCCTGGCGATGGCGAGCTACCCGACGTACGAGCCGCAGCTGTGGGTCGGCGGCATCTCGACCAAGGACTACGAGCGCCTCCTGCGGGATCGGGCACTGTCGACGACCGTCACGCAGGGCACCTACGCGCCCGGGTCGACCTTCAAGGCGGTCACCACGGTCGCTGCCGCGCGCGAGGGCTACGACCTCGGCGGCACCTACCCGTGCCCGGCCGACTACACCGTCGGCTCGCAGCGCTTCCGCAACTTCGAGTCCTCCGGGTTCGGGCCCATCTCGCTGCAGCGCGCGCTCGAGGTCTCGTGCAACACCGTCTTCTACCGGATCGCCGACGAGATGTGGCTCAAGGGCGGGGGCCTGTATGCGCCGCAGGGCGCACCCGACCCCATCGCCGAGACGGCCGCGGCGTTCCGGCTGGGCGAGAGGACCGGGATCGACCTGCCCAACGAGGCCGCGGGGCTGGTCTCGGGCCGCGACGAGAAGTTGCGCGTCTGGGAGCAGCGCCGCGACCAGTGGTGCGCCGATGCCAAGGAGGGCTACGCCACCTTGCGCGAGGAGGATCCCGAGCTCGCGGAGTACTACACCGCACTGGCCAAGGAGAACTGCCTGGATGGCTTCCGCTGGCGCAACGGCGACGCCATCAACGCCTCCATCGGCCAGGGCGATACCTCCATCACGCCGCTGCAGCTCGCGATGACCTACGCCGCGATCGCCAATGGCGGCACGGTCTACCAGCCGCAGGTCGCCAAGGCGGTCCTCAGCAGCAGGGGTGAGGTGGTCCGCCAATTCACGCCCGTGGTGCGCGCGGAGGTGCCTGCGCCCGAGGGCACCTTCGACTTCCTGCGCGCGGCGATGACCGGGGTGACCGCCGAGGGCACCGGCCGTTTCCCGTTCGAGGGCTTCCCGCTGGATGAGATCCCCATCGCGTCCAAGACCGGCTCGGCCCAGGTCTTCAGCGACAACTCCACGACCGCATGGTTCGCCAGCTTCGCGCCGGCCGATGACCCGCAGTACGCCGTCATCATGATGGTGACGCGCGGTGGCACGGGCGCGCTGACCGCCGGGCCCGGCGTTCGCACGATCTACGACGCCATCTTCGGTGTCGTCGACGGCGTCGTAGATCCGGCGAGGAGCGTACTCATCGGGGGCGCGCCGTCGCGCTCGCTGCCCGTCGTCCGCCCTGATGGCACGCCGGTCACCCCGGAGGCGGAGCAGTGAGCCTGTCCGAATCCACGCCCTCGCGGCGCTTCATCGGAGCCCGGCAGGAGGGCCGGCAGTCCTACTGGCGCCGGCTGGACTGGTGGCTGCTCGGCG
Organism: Candidatus Nanopelagicales bacterium; assembly: GCA_023264215.1. The sequence continues at coordinate 1,970 of JALQSY010000163.1, read as the reverse complement.
CGGCGCTCATCCTCAGCGTCGGCAGCTCGCTCTTCGTCTGGTCGGCGAGCCGCTCCGACCTGGCGGGCGACGACCCGCAGTACTTCCTCAACCGCCATCTGATCAACATCGTCATCGGCCTCGTGCTGGCCTTCGTCGTGTCGCGGCTGGACTATCGGCTGCTGCGGGCGTACTCGCCGGTCATCTACGGCCTCGCGATCATCGGCATCCTGCTGGTCTACACACCGCTCGGCACCACCATCGCGGGTGCGCGCGCATGGGTCCAGGTGCCCGGCGGCTTCACGCTCCAGCCGTCCGAGTTCGCCAAGGTCGCGATCGTGCTGATCCTCGCCGTCATCCTCGCGGAGAAGCGTGACGCCGAGGCCGAGCCACGTGATCGCGACGTCGCGCTCGCCCTGGGCCTCGCGGCGATCCCCATCGGCCTGGTACTGCTGCAGAACGACACCGGCACCGTGCTCATCATGTGCACGATCGTCGTCACGATGGTGGCGGTGTCCGGAGCCCGCACGCGCTGGGTGGCCGGCCTGCTCGTCGGGGGCGCGACGGCCGCTGTCGTCGCGTGGCAGCTCGGCTTCGTGCGCGACTACCAGATCGCGCGACTCACGTCGTTCATCAATCCCGACGATGCAGCCAGCACCGCGGCGTACAACGCGACACAGGCCCGCATCGCCATCGGCGGCGGCGGACTGTGGGGGCGCGGGCTCTTCCAGGGCCCTCAGACCCAGGGCAACTTCGTCCCGGTCAACGAGAGCGACTTCATCTTCACGGTGATCGGCGAGGAGGCCGGCTTCATCGGAGCCGTCATCACCCTCATCCTGCTGAGCATCATCCTGTGGCGCGGCATGCGCATCGCGATGGGTGCCGGGGAGCTCTACGGCCGACTCGTGGCGGCCGGTGTCGTCGCGTGGCTGGCGTTCCAGACGTTCGAGAACGTCGGCATGAACCTCGGCATCATGCCGATCACCGGAGTCCCCCTGCCCTTCGTGTCCTACGGCGGGACATCCATGTTCGCGTCCTGGATCGCCCTGGGCCTGCTCGAGAACGTCCGGCTGCATCGCGAGCAGCAACCCTGATCCTCGCCGGTGCGTAAGGGCCCCCGCTAACCTGTCCCCATGCCGTCGACATCAGCCGACTCGGTCTTCCCCGCTCTCGAAGCTCTGCTTCCCCTCGTCCAAAAGCCGATCCAGTACGTCGGGGGAGAGGTCAACGCCGTCACCACCGACTGGGATGACGCCGACGTGCGCTGGGCGCTGATGTACCCCGATGCCTACGAGGTGGGCGCACCCAATCAGGGCGTGCAGATCCTCTACGAGGTTCTCAATGAGCAGCCCGGGGTGCTGTGCGAGCGCACATACGCGGTCTGGCCCGATCTCGAAGCGCTCATGCGCGAGCACGGCGTCCCGCAGTTCACCGTGGATGGTCATCGGCCGGTGGGCGCCTTCGACCTGCTCGGGCTGTCCTTCTCCACCGAGCTCGGCTACACCAACATGCTCACGGCCCTCGACCTCGCGGGCATCCCGCTCATCGCCACCGACCGCGATGAGTCGCATCCGATCGTCGTGGCGGGCGGACATGCGGCGTTCAACCCTGAGCCGATCGCGGACTTCATCGATGCCGCAGTGCTCGGCGACGGCGAGGAGGCAGTGCTCCGCCTCACCGAGATCGTGCGCGAGTGGAAGCAGGCTGGCCAGCCTGACGGACGCGCGGGACTGCTGACAGCGATCGCCGCCTCGGGGGTGGCGTACGTGCCCTCGATGTACGACGTGGAGTACCTCGCGGATGGCCGCATCCGTCGCGTGGTGCCGGCGCGATCGGGCGTCCCGTGGCGCGTGGCGAAGCACACGCTCATGGATCTCGACGAGTGGCCCTACCCCAAGGCTCCGCTGGTGCCGCTCGCCGAGACGGTGCACGAGCGCATGAGCGTCGAGATCTTCCGCGGGTGCACCCGCGGGTGTCGCTTCTGCCAGGCC
>JALQSY010000162.1 GCA_023264215.1 Candidatus Nanopelagicales bacterium | reverse complement strand
CGCAGTCCCCCGCGTTGGCGCCCACGGCCGCCTGCAGCCCGGCCCGCTCAGCATCGGAGAGGTTCTTGGCGACCGGGCCGCCGAGCTCGCCATCAGCACCGAAGGTGACGTACGCGAGACCCTTGGCACCGCGCTGCTTGGCCCACTCCTGCCACGCGTCGAAGGTCCGCCGCGGCTGATCCGCGCCACCGGGCATGACGACCGCGCCGACGTACGGCGCCTGGAAGACCCGGAATGGAGTCTCGCGGAAGTAGTCGGTGAGGTCGACGAGCTCGAGGCCGAAGCGCAGGTCGGGCTTGTCGGTGCCGAAGCGCCGCATCGCCTCGAAGTAGGGCATGCGCGGCACCTCGCCGATGTCGACGCCGAGGATCCCCAGCCACAGCGCGCGGATCACGGCCTCGCCGACCTCGATGACGTCCTCCTGCTCGACGAAGGACATCTCGATGTCGAGCTGGGTGAACTCCGGCTGGCGGTCACCGCGGAAGTCCTCGTCGCGGTAGCAGCGCGCGATCTGGAAGTAGCGCTCCATGCCGGCGACCATGAGCAGTTGCTTGAAGAGCTGCGGAGACTGCGGCAAGGCATACCAGTTGCCCGGCTGGAGACGCGCCGGCACGAGGAAGTCACGCGCACCCTCGGGTGTCGACGCGGTCAGCGTCGGCGTCTCGATCTCGACGAAGTCGCGCTCCAGGAGCACGTCGCGCGCGATCTGGTTGAGCCTGGATCGCATGCGCAGGTTGTCGCCCACCGAAGGCCGGCGCAGGTCCAGGTAGCGGTAGCGCAGCCGCGCCTCCTCGCCTACCGTCGCGCGATCATCGACCGGGAACGGCAGGGGGGCCGCCGGGCTGAGCACCTCGACCTCGCTGGCCTCGACCTCGACCGCGCCCGTGGGGATCTCGGCGTTCTCGTTGCCGGCCGGGCGCCTGCGCACGGACCCCACGACACGCAGGCAGTACTCATCGCGCAGGCCGTGAGCCACCTCGGGATCGTTGACGACCACCTGGACGACGCCGCTGGCGTCGCGCAGATCGAGGAAGGCCACGCCACCGTGATCGCGGCGCCGGTCGACCCATCCGGCGAGCGTTACGACCTGCCCCTCATCGGCGCTGGTCAGCGTGCCGGCCCGATGCGTGCGGATCACGATGCTCCCTTGTCGTCGTCGGCGGCCACGAGGGTGGGCCACAGGTCAGTATCCGGGGGGCTCCAGGTGTGCGCATCGGCGCCCACCTGCTCGCCGCTGCGAATGTCCTTCACCGTGTCGCCCTCATCGCCCGTAAACCACACGAACGGGATCCCGCGACGATCGGCGTACCTGATCTGCTTGCCGAACTTTTCCGCACGCGGTGCCACTTCGCAGGGGATTCCTCGTGCGCGCAACGCCTGGGCGACGTCGTCGCTGCGCTGCCTGCTCTCCTCGTCGGCGACAGCGACCAGGACGGCGGAGTTGACCTTGCGCGTCGAGCGCACCAGGCCGCGGCCGAGCAGGAGCGAGACCAGGCGGGTGACGCCCAGCGAGATGCCGACACCGGGGTACGTCGTACGCCCGTCTGTCGCGAGAGCGTCGTAGCGGCCGCCGGAGCAGATCGATCCGAAGGATTCATAGCCTTCGAGCGACGTCTCGTAGACCGTGCCGGTGTAGTAGTCGAGGCCGCGGGCGATGTGCAGGTCAGCGACGACAGCGCCGGGCCGCACGCGATCGGCTGCGGCGACGACGGCCATCAGCTCAGCGAGCCCCTCCTCCAGCAGGGGGTCATCCACGCCCAGAGCGTGTACGCGGTCGACAATCTCGGCTCCGCCGCGGATATCGGCGAGTGCGAGCACCTTGTCCGCCGACGCCTCAGGCAGGCCGGCCTCGGTGAGTAGCGTCCGCACCTTGGCCGGACCGATCTTGTCGAGTTTGTCGATAGCGCGAAGGACCACAGCCGTGTCCGTGATGCCCAAGCCCCGGTAGAAGCCCTCCAGCACCTTGCGGTTGTTGACGTGGATGGTGGCTCGCGGCAGGGCCGGAAGATTGGCGAAGACCTCGGCCATGACGATAGCCATCTCCGCGTCGTGGTGCGTGGCGAGATGGTCGACGTCCACGATGTCGATGTCGGCCTGCGTGAACTCGCGGAATCGACCCTCCTGCGGGCGCTCCCCCCGCCAGACCTTCTGCACCTGGTAGCGCCGGAAGGGGAAGTCGAGCTGACCGGCATGCTCGACGACGTAGCGCGCGAAGGGGACCGTGAGATCGAAGTGCAGTGCGAGGGCATCGCCGTCGTCGGCGTCCGCGTGCAGTCGACGTACGGCGTAGACCTCCTTGTCGATCTCCCCCTTGCTGAGCAGGACGTCGACCGGTTCCACACTGCGGGTCTCGAGCGGGGTGAAGCCGTGGAGCTCGAACACCTGGCGCACGACGTCCAGCACGCCCAGCTCGACCAAGCGACCCTCGGGGAGCCACTCGGGGAATCCGGAGAGCCCCGCCGACCGCGCCATCACAGCCCCCTCGGGGACGGCGCGGAACCCAGCTCCAGCAGGAACGGGTTCGTCGCCCGCTCCCGGCCGATGGTCGTCGTCTCACCGTGGCCGGGCAGGACGACGGTGTCGTCGTCCAGCGGCAGCACGACTCGAGTGAGGCTGCGCGTCATCGCCGTGGGATCGCCTCCTGGCAGGTCCGTGCGCCCGATGGAGCCGGCGAAGAGCAGGTCGCCGCTGAGCATGACCGGAGGGCGTTCGCCATCGCGTCCGGACAGGAACGCGACCGAGCCCTCCGTGTGGCCGGGGGCGTGGGCCACCGACAGCGGCACCCCGGCGATCTCGAGCGACTCGCCGTCGGTGAGCATGCGCACATCCTCGGGCTCGGTGAGTTCGAGCGCACCCTCCGTCATGTTCATGAGCTGCTCGCGCGACATGCTGAACGTCGTGCCGACGATGTCCGCGAGCCGATAACGGTCATCGGTGTGGATGTACGCCGGTATGTCCTTGCCTGCGGTGAGCGGCGCCACCGACCACACGTGATCGAGATGACCGTGGGTGAGGAGCACCGCAACCGGGCGGAGGCGGTGACGTTCGAGGATCTCGGTCAGCGGGCCCAGGCTCGCCTGACCGGGATCGACGATGAGGCAGTCCTCGCCCTCCGCGGTTGCGACCGCGTAACAATTCGTGCCCCACGCTCCCGCGGGGAAGCCCGTCACGAACACGATGGCCTGCAGGCGGGCATGCTGGACCTCCGGGATGACTGGGCGCCCCGTGAGCCTACCGGGCTGGATATGAGGCCATAGACTCACGCGTCGGCTCATGATGAGGACGCGCGAAGGAGGACACCGGTGACGTCGAGGAAGCGCAAGCGCGAGATGGCGCGGGCGAAGGCGGAGAGGCAGGCAGCACGCCGCGCCGAGGCCGCGCAGCGTCGGGGGCAGCGCAATCGCATCCTCGCCATCCTCGCCATCGTGGTCGTCGTCGGCGGTGTCCTCGCGTGGGTCGTGCTCAATCGCTCCTCCGAGGGATCCGACATCGCGGCCCCAGACGAGACGGCCATCCCATCCGAGCCCGCGGTGCCGTCGGACGAGGCCCCGCCGACCGAGGCGCCGGTCCCCACCGACTCCTCGACCGCGACGCAGCAGCCCGATCCCAACTGCGCCCCGGCGCCGCAGACCCGGCCCGATGACATGTCGTGGCCCGAGGCACCCGCGGACGGCGTGGAACCCGACACGGCGTACACGATGAGCCTGGCGACCAACTGCGGTGAGATCGAGATCGAGATGCTCCCGCAGGAGGCCCCCGCCACCGTGGCATCGATGGCCTTCCTGACCCAGGAGGGCTACTTCGACCTCACCGCCTGCCATCGCCTGACCACCGAGGGGATCTTCGTGCTGCAGTGCGGCGACCCGGCCGGCAACGGCTCGGGCGGCCCGGGCTACGCCATCCCCGATGAGAACCTCCCCGCTGAGGGCGAGGCGAACTACCCGGCGGGCACCGTCGCCATGGCCAACGCTGGCCCCGGCACGGGCGGCAGCCAGTTCTTCATCGTCTACGCGGACACCACGCTCCCCTCCGGCTACACCATCTGGGGGACCGTGACCAAGGGCCTCGACGTCGTGGAAGCCGGGCTCGTGTCGCTGGGGTAACGCGGCCCACGATCATCCGCCGGCCGCTCTTGGATTGAGCCCGGGGCTGCCCGTGCCAATCAAGCCGGCGTAGGAAACCGAGCGCAGTCACGACCAATCC
>JALQSY010000161.1 GCA_023264215.1 Candidatus Nanopelagicales bacterium | reverse complement strand
GCGATCTTCGCGGTCACGCAGGAGCCGTTCCTGGTCTTCGCGAGCAACGCCCTGGCGATCCTGGGGCTCCGCGCCATGTACTTCCTCCTCGCCGACCTCATGCACCGGTTCATCTACCTCAAGCTCGGGCTGTCCCTGGTGCTGGTGTGGGTGGGCATCAAGATGATCGTCAGTCACGCGGTCTTCAAGATCCCGACCGCCATCAGCCTCGGTGTCGTCATCTCGATCATCGCCGTCTCGATCGCCGCAAGCCTGTGGGCCAGCAGAAGCGTCCCTGCTGATGCCTCACCCGCCGATGAGGACGCGCCACCGAGCGATGGGGCAGATCCCGTCGCTCTCAGGAAGGATGTGATCAACCCATGAGGAAGTTCGCCGCACTCGCCACCGGAGCCATCGCCTGCGGCACCGCACTCGCCGTCGCCGTGCCCGCCGTAGCCGGAGCCACCGCCCAACGAGATCGCATCTCGGATCGTGCATTCGTGCAGTGCTCCCAGGGGTCGATGATGCAGGTCGATCTCGAGCGCGAGGGACGCAAGTTCGAGGTCGACGTGGAGATCTACGCGGATCCCCGCGAACGCTGGACCGTGACCATCGGCAAGCCGGGTCGGGTCAAGCACTCCTTCACGCGCACGACCAACCGCGAGGGGGAGCTCAACGGATGGCGCTACATGCCCAGGAGCAGCGGCACCATCGAGGTGCGCGCCCGGGCAGCGGACGGCGAGACGTGCCGCGCCCAGGTGCGCGGGTAGGTTGCACGCGCACTCACCACGAAGACACCATCGACCCCTACGAAGGGACACCGCATGAGCACGACCAAGCCCTGGCTCGCAGGCGCCCGCCTCGGCGCCGCCGCCATCCTCGGGTTCGGCCTCATGGTGCCCGCCGTCACGGCCTGCTCCTCCTCCTCCGGCGAGGAGACCGAGCAGGTCGAGGAGCAGTCCGATGACGGCGAGGACCTCGAGGAATCTGACCCCGAGCCCGACATCGAGGAGTAGTCAAGGCCTGGACCCTTAAGGCTTCCTTGCGACATGCCTTAGGGGTTCCTTGCGGCCGGTCCCATCCCCGGGGTTCGAGCGCGACGCGGACCTAGCGTCGTGAAGCGACAGCCCGCTTGTCGCTCCCGGGGGATTCGATGGACTCGCGCACGATCGTCGCAGCGGTCGCGTTCACCGGGGCGCTCGTCGCCGGCGTGGGCCTGGGGTGGTGGCATGGGCCATCCCTTGCCCCCGACTCGGCCATCGGCGCCCCGGTCGCGATCGCGTCACCGCTGGAGTCCGCCGGGAGCGGGGGCGGTGATGCGACCACGTCGCGGCCGCCCCCATCGCCGGCGCCGGTGACTCCCCCATCGCCGGCGCCGGCACCCTACGCCGGAGATGTCTTCGCGATCGGCGACTCCGTGCTCGCCGGCGCTGCTGGTTGCCTCGCCAGGCGTGGGATCGACGCCGACGCCAAGCAGTCTCGCCGCATCACCGACGCGGTCGAGATCTTGGACCGCAGGGGCGATCGTCTCCCGGCACGCGTCATCGTCCACCTCGGGACGAACGGCGGGGCGTCGATGGATCAACTGGACGCCGTCATGGCCAGCCTGGGACCGGACCGGATCGTCCTCTTCTCGACCATCCAGCTCCCCGACGACCCCGATCGCTACACATACGAGCGGGCCACCAATGATGCGATCGCTGCGCTGGCCGACCGCTACGACAACGTCCGCATCTTCGACTGGGAGTCGGTCTCCAGGCTCCACCCGGATTGGCTCTACGCCGAGGGGATCCACATGACGCCCGAGGGGTGCCGCGGGTACGCCAACCTGGTCGAGCCCCAGATCCGAGCGCCGTAACTCCCCGTTGTTTCCACCGTGTGTGTCGTTAAGGAGGCCGCTTAACGACACACACGGTGGAAACAACCTGGGGATGGGGCATGATGCGGCCATGACTAAGCGACTCGCCGCGGCCGCGCTGGCCGCAGGGCTCCTCATCACGCCGCTGGCCGGCTGCTCCCAGAACCAGAATCAAAATCAAAATCAGAATCAGAATCAGAACGACCAGAACCAGAACCAGAACCAAAACCAGAACCAAAACCAGAACCAAAACCAGAACCAAAACCAGAATCAGAATCAGAACGACCAGAACCAGAACCAGCAGCAGCAGAACCAGTAGCGGCTACCGCTTGGTGTCGGCGAGCACCTGCTGGCTGGCGAAGCGGCCCGGTGCGCCGATGACGCAGCCGCCCGGATGGGTGCCGGAGCCGCACTGGTAGTACCCGCGGATGGGCGTGCGGTAGTCGCTGTACCCCGGCGCCGGGCGGAAGAAGTACATCTGGTGGGGGAAGAACTCCCCGGCGTAGATGTTGCCCTCCGACAGTCCGGTCCTGGCCTCGATGATGTCGGGGCTAACAATCTCGCGCTGGAGCACCAGGTCGTTGAAGTTGGGGAAGAAGCGCTGCATCGTCGCCTGTACGCGGTCGGCCATGTTCTCGCGCTCGGCGTCCCACGTGCTGTCCTTGAGCTGGTACGGGGTGTACATCACGTAGCACGACATCACGTGCTTGCCGGGCGGCGCCATGTCGGGATCGATGAAGGACTGGATGGACGCGTCGATGTAGGGGTGCTCGCTATACCAGCCGTACTTCGCCGCGTCGTAGGCCCGCTCCATGTATTCGACCGTGGGTGCGACGTTGATGAAGCCGCCGTACTGATCGACTCGGTCGCCGAGTGCCGGATAGTGCGGCACGCCGTCGAGGGCGAAGTTGACCTTGGAGGTGATGCCCTGGAAGCGGAATCGCTGGATGGTGTCGACCAGGTCTGCGGGCAGCTCGCGCGGGTCCGCGATCTGCAGGAAGGTGCGCCGCGGATCGAGGGAGCTCACCACCACCGGCGCGCGGAATTCGGTGCCGTCGTCGAGTACGACGCCGCGCACCTCGCCGCCCTCGGTGATCAGGCTCGACACGCGAGAGTCGAGACGGATCTCGGCGCCGTACGCCGTCGCGGCACGCGCGAGCACCTGCGTGAAGCCGCCGTTGCCGCCCTTGTGGAAGGACCACGAGCCGCCGAGACCATCGTGCTCGCCCATGGCGAGGTACAGCCAGTTGATCCCGGAGCCGGGCGACATCGGGCCGAGCTTGATGCCGACGCAGGCGGCGGAGCAGATCGTCGCCTTGATGATGTCGGACTCGAGATAGTCGTCGACGAAGTCGGAAATGCTCCCCGTGAGCAGGCGCACGGTGTCGTGCAAGAGTTTCTTGTCGGCATTGCCGAGGTGCTTGACCAGCCAGGCCATGCGCTCGGTGTCGGCGGGATCATCGCTGAAGAGATTGGGCGGGATGTTGTCGAAGAGCGGGCGGATGAACTGCCTGACGCGCGCGGTGTCGTGCTCGAAGCGCTCCATGCCATCGACGTCGGCCTTGGAGTGTCGGGCGATCTCCTGACGGTTGACGGCGGCGTCGGGGCCGATGAGGAAGTAGTCGCCGTTGTCCATGGGCGCGAAGTGCGAGCGCATGTAGAGGGGCATGAAGCCGAAGCGCACGAGATCGAGTTCCTGGATGATCTCCGGTCGCAGCAGGCTCAGGGCGTAGGAGAACGTCGTGAAGTTGAATCCCGGGCGCAACTCCTCCGTGATCGCGGCTCCGCCGACCATGCCCTGCTGTTCGAGGAGGAGGACTCGCTGACCGGCCTTCGCGAGGTAGGCGGCGTTGGTGAGGCCGTTGTGGCCACCCCCGATGACGATCGCGTCGTAGGCATGGGTGTCGGACATGTCAGGCCGTCTTCCTCTCCGGATTGTAGAACGGCAGCGTCGTCACGGTCGCGCGCACGTTGATGTACTCGTGATTGACCGTCTGCTCGATGAAGACTTCCGTGCCAGGGTCGGAGTACTTCGGCTTGAGGCGGGCAATGCCGATGTGGCGCTGCAGCACAGGGGAGTACATGAAGCTGGTCGCGTAGCCGATGCGCTTGTCCTTATCGTTGTAGATCATCGTCTCCCAGCCGACGGGGATCTCGTCCGGCACGGGGATGACGCCTCGGCTGTCGTAGAGCTCGTAGTAGTCCTGCCACGCGACGGTGATGCCGACCGTGCGCCAGCGCGACGTGCCGTCCATGCGCTCGCGGATGATCGCGTCGCGCCCGATGAAGGGACGCGTCGGGTCGTCGATGCCCTTGAGCAGCCAGCCGAGCCCGAGCTCGTCCGGCGTGAAGCGCTCATGCTCGTTGTAGGAGTAGCGGCT
>JALQSY010000160.1 GCA_023264215.1 Candidatus Nanopelagicales bacterium | reverse complement strand
TCGCGTCGCAGGACGTGCGGCTGTACCTCGCGCTGCGCGAGTGCGCGCACCAGCGGCTCTTCGCCCACGTGCCCTGGCTGGCCCCTCGACTCGAGGGCGCGATCGAGGCCTACGCGCGCGGCATCCGCATGGACCCGGCCCGCATGAACGAGGCGATGCAGGGCATCGACCCGTCCGCGCTCCAAGATCCCGAGCGACTTCGCGAGCTCATGGGGTCGGACCTCTTCGCGCTCGAGGAATCCGAGGAGCAGCAGGCGGCACTGCGGCGCCTCGAGACCCTCCTGGCCCTCATCGAGGGCTGGGTGGACGACGTGGTCTCCACCGCCTGCGCCACGACGCTCCCGGCCGCGGACCGCCTCGGCGAGGCGATACGCCGCCGCCGCGCCGCGGGCGGTCCGGCTGAGCGCACCTTCGCGTCGCTCGTCGGGCTGGAGATGCGGCCCCGCGCGCTGCGCGAGGCGGCAACCTTGTGGCGGCAACTGCGCGAGGAGCGCGGGATCGAGGGCCGCGATGCGCTGTGGGCGCACCCTGACCTCCTGCCGACCGCCGCCGACATCGACGACCCGGCCGCATTCCTCGCCGGGGATCCGCTTGCCGGATTCGATGCCGGAGTCGACTTCGGCTCCGACGACGGCGGCCCAGCCGATGACGATCGCCCCTGACGCGCTCCACGCCGACGCGGTGGGCGTCCTGTCCTCCTGGGCTCCGGACGCGCCCGATCAGCGCGCACTGCGATCGGAGTACCTGCAGTATCTGCGCGGCCATGCCGACGCCTTGCGCAGGTCCAACCGCCTCGGTCATCTGACCGGGAGTGCACTCGTCGTCGATGTCTCGCGCGAGCGGGTGCTGCTGACACTGCATCCACTCGTCGGCCGATGGCTGCAGCTCGGCGGACACATCGAGGACGACGACGCGAGCCTGCGCGATGCTGCCGCGCGGGAGGCTCGCGAGGAAGGCGGCATCGCCGACATCCGCATCGATCCGATGCCGCTGCGACTGGATCGGCACGCCGTCCGCTGCCGCGATGGCGCCGGAGGCCAGACGCTGCTGCACCACCTCGACGTGCAGTTCCTCGCCGCGGCGCCCGCGGGGGCGCGAGAGCATCGCTCGGACGAGTCGCTCGACCTGCGCTGGTGGCCCTGGTCGGCGCTCCCCGAGGGCACCGACGACTCGGTGCGCGCCCTCGTTGCGGCAGCCCGCAGCAGGCTCGGCGCCTAGGAAAATCGCTCCACAGGCCGTGGACGACGTCGTCCCACGTCAGAGCGGGTCCGGCAGGTGGCTGCGGGGAGAAATCCCCAGGTGAATCCACCGCTGATCCCCATCCCCACCCGTCGTGGTCCCCAGGCCGTCCCCAGTTCTGCCCACAGGCCGCGTTGACGGCCTCACCGCCGCCCCCTAACTTCGCTTGCGCAGCCCCCGGGATAACGGGTGCGTGCGCGCGAGGGGAAGGCGCGCACCGCCAAGCGACCCGGGGGCTTCCCCATGAGCCGGGGCGGATGGCGGGCCGGGGCGGCCGGGCCGGCAGGTCGAGCCGGGGCGATGCCGGGCGGTCGGGGCGGTCGGGGCGGATGCGGGCCGGGGCCGGTCGGGCCGGCGGGCAGGTCGAGCCGGGGCGAGACGCGAAAACGACGCTTGGTGACAGTTTCCGGCCCCCGAAAGTGTCACGAAGCGTCGCTTTCACCTCAGCGGGGGGCGTTGGGGGGCCTGCCCGGTCACCTCGAGGGCAGATCGCGGCCCAAATAGGTGTAAATCGGACAAAATTCCCCCGACACGAGGAGTCTGGCCGGATCGGTCCCCCCATCGGCCTCCGCGCTGCCCTAGGGTGGCGACGCCGCCCCCTAGGGGGCAGACCCCCGCCAGGGGGCCGCGTGAGGCCAGGCCTCACATGGACGAGACGAGGAGGACGGCCCATGGCCGAGTCGTACACCGGTGAGGCGTACTGCGTGAAGTGCAAGGAGAAGCGCGAGTTCACCGGCAACGTCGAGGAGACGAACGGTCGGCGCTTCGCCAAGGGCATCTGCCCGGTCTGCGGGACCAAGGTGACCCGCATCCTGGGCAAGGCCTGATCCGCCCCCACGGGGCGGCTTCGCCGCGGGATCACTGATGGACCTCGATCCGCGCGGCACCGCACACGTCATCGACGGCGTCGACGGGCCCAGGCTCGTCGGCGCCGTCGAGCGTTTGGTGGCCGTGCCCTCCCTCGGCGGCACCGACGCCGAGCTCGATGCGCAGGACCAGGTGGCCCGCGAGTGGGCCGCCCTCGGCCTCGAGGTGGACGCCTGGGACATCGATGTGGCCGCCCTGGCCGCCGAGCCGGACTTCCCCGGGATGGAGGTCGAGCGGAGCAGCGCCCGCGGTGTCGTCGCGCGGATCCCCGGCACCGGCGAGGGTCCCACCCTGCTCCTGCTCGGGCACACCGACGTCGTGCCGCCCGGTGACCTCGGAGCGTGGTCGAGCGACCCGTTCGCTCCGCATATCACCGGCGATCGACTCATCGGGCGCGGCGCCTGCGACATGAAGGCGGGGACCGCTGCCATCACCTATGCCGTACGAGCGATCCTCGACAGCGGGACGCGACTCGCCGGCGACATCGTCCTCGCGGCGGTCTCCGGCGAGGAGGACGGCGGCCTCGGCACATACGCGATGCTCGCACGCGGGGTCACCGCCGATGCCTGCGTCCTGCCGGAGCCGACCAGCCTGGACCTCGTGCCTGCCAACGGCGGAGCCCTGACCTTCCGGCTGCGCATCCACGGGGGCGCGACTCACGCATCGCGGCGCACCGAGGGGGTCAGCGCCGTCGACAAGCTCTTGCCCGTGCTCGAGGAGCTGCGCCGCCTCGAGGCGCGGCGCAACGAGGATGTGGATCCGCTGATGCGCCGGTGGCCGGTGGCGTACCCGCTCTCGATCGGCACCGTGCGTTCGGGCGACTGGGCGTCCACCGTCCCGGACCTGCTCATCGCCGAGGGCCGGCTCGGCGTCGCCCTCGGCGAGACGCCTGCACAGGCCCGCGCCGACCTCGAGCAGTCGCTCGCCAGCCTGTGCAGCACAGACCCGTGGTTCGAGGAGCACCCGGTCCAGATCGAGTGGTGGGGAGGGCAGTTCGCCTCCGGACGCACCGATCCCGCGCATCCGCTGGTGACCGGACTGGGCAGCACGGCCACGCGCGTCCTCGGCCGGTCCCCCGATGTCTACGCCGCGCCGTACGGCTCGGACCTGCGCCTGCTCGTGGGCGCCGGGATACCCACGGTCCACTTCGGACCCGGTGAGAGCTCGGCCGCCCACGCGCCGGCCGAGTGGGTCGATCTGCGCGAGACACTCGCATGCGCGCAGGTGCTCGCCGCGTACGCGGTCGAGTTCTGCGGCACCGCGGACTGATCGCCCTCCTCTCGCCGATGACTGGCGGCGGGGACGGCAGGACGCACGGCCGGGGTCCTGTGGATGACGCGCATCGCACTCGGATTGTTCGTGCGACCCTCCCCGCATGCATCTGCCTTCGCGCCCCTGGATCCGCGACGACATCCCGGTCGCCTGGCGTAGCGATACGTCCGTGGAGATGGGATACCCACCGCGCGCCGCGCGCGTCGACGGCGTCGACCGAGCGCATGTCACCTGGCTGATCTCCCTGCGTGGCGAGCGCACGATGACCGAGGCCCTCGAGGCAGGACTCGCCCGCGGCCTCAGCAGATCGACCATGAACAGGCTCGCTCGCGCCGCGATCGCGTGCGGCCTGCTCGATGATGCGGCCGCGGTGCCCGCCGCCGTGCGCAGCGCGCCCGTGGAGGTCCGCGATCGCATCGCCGGCGATCTATCGGTCCTCCGCCAGATCCACGGAGCCGACGCCCATCGCGCGGTCGAGCGCCGTGTGGCGGCGGAGGTCGCGGTGCACGGAGACAATGCCCTCGCGGACGCGGTCGCGATGGCCCTGGCCTGCGCCGGAGTCGAGCACATCGTGCGCGCCCGCTCGATCCAGTCCGGCTCTCGCCGGCACCGCCGCTCGAGCCTGCGCCGCACATGCGAGGTGATATGCACCGGTGGCCATCCGGACGCCGCATCCCTGCCGGATGCGATGGCCCTGGATATCCCCCACCTCGCCGTCTGCGCGGCCGGGCCCCGGGCGGTCATCGGACCGATGGTCATCCCCGGCCGCACCTCATGCCTGCGCTGTCGAGACCTCCACTTGAGCGACGCCGACCCCACCTGGCCCCGCGCGGCGGTCCAGTGGTCCGCGCGTCGCCGCGTCTCGACCAGCGCACCACT